>JAIRVC010000189.1 GCA_031254095.1 Acidobacteriota bacterium | reverse complement strand
ATTTCGGATTTTCGGTTTCTTCAAATTTTGCGATTGTGGCGGGTTTTGAATATTCGCGTTCCGAGACCAGATCCGAGTCCCGTGATTACGTGGAAGACAACGGCGATCCGATCGCGCAGACCACGCAGTTCAGCCAGTCTCCCATTACGGGAACGCTTCGTTTTTATCCGCGCAAGACGGGGGAATTTGTTGGAAGCTACGCATGGATACCTACACGCCTGAATCCTTATATAGGCGGAGGCGGCGGAGCGCTCCATTACAATTTCAGCCAGTCCGGAAGGTTTGTCGATAAATCAACCCTGAATATTTTTTCAATGTCGCTGAAAAGCGAAGGCTGGACGCCGACGGCGCATATTGCCGGGGGAATTGATATAAACCTTACCACGCGGATTTTTGTGAACGGCGAAGTCAGATATTCCTGGGCGAACGCCGATCTTTCCAATTCCTTCACGGGTTTTGATCCCATTGATCTTTCGGGCGTCAGAATTCTCGGAGGCGTGTATTTTAGATTTTAAACTATCGCTGTCAGAAGGAGGTTGTTATGAAAACCACAGTATCGTTTTTATTGAAAAAAAGCGGGCTTTTTCTCCTGATGCCGTTACTGTTTCTGCTTCCGGGAATGTCCGTTGCGCAGGCGGATACTAAAGCGGCTGCCGATGCGGCGATATTGCCATGGCTTGGAATATGGACGGCTGTTGACGAAAGCACCGTGCCCGGAACGACATCACTTGAAATCCGTCCGGCCGCCGACGGCAAAGGTTTAAATATTACGACGAAAGACGCGGAACAGCC
The DNA here is from genome assembly GCA_031254095.1 of Acidobacteriota bacterium. Lineage (GTDB taxonomy): Bacteria > Acidobacteriota > UBA6911 > UBA6911 > UBA6911 > UBA6911. The sequence goes on along the minus strand of JAIRVC010000189.1, from coordinate 4,909 downwards.
CGTAGGCGAAAATATCATTCCGGATGGAATACCGAGGCCAGTTGAATCCAGCGCGTGTACCGGAACCAGTACATATCAATGGGAAAAACAAACCGGCATTATTCTGGGAAAATCGGAGATGGTTTGTCAGGGCGAGGCGTACAACATTTTTACCCTTAAAATGATGACATCGGCCGATCTCATGGCGGACATTCTCTTTGTAAAAACACCCGGCCAGAACAGGCTGGCCGTAAGGCGCTTCGCGTTTGAAAGAACGTTACCGCCTGATGGAGAAAATTTTTCCGCGCGGGACTCGCTGGTGTTGCGGACAGCGCTTGCGGCGCCGTGGGACACCGACAAAATAATCAGCCTGTCAAAAACCGTTGAAACCGTTGTTCTGGAAGCGGCGCTGCTCGAAAAAAATCTTCAGGTGCAACTGGACTCAAAATCGCTCAGAAAGATGAAATCAAGCGGAACTCCCGATTCAATTATCGACATTCTGGTAGCGCTGTCAGCTCCGGATAAATTCAGAATCGAAAAGAACGACAGGATCGCGGTTGAGGCCGCTTCGCCCGCCGCCCAAAACAACGAAACTTACACGTATGTTTACAGAATGGAGCCGCCTTATTACGGGTACTATTATCCGTGGCATTATTACTGGAGCTACTACTCCCCGTTCTGGTGGGGATACCCAATCTATACGTACCCCGTTGTAGTGGGAGGCGGAAGCGGCGGAAGTGGCGGAGGCGGCACAACGGGCGGCGGATCGTCCGGCTATTCAGAAGGACGCCTTTCTTCAGGAAGCGGGTATGTGCAGATAACCCCGCGTGATACGGGACACCGGGCTGTTCCGCGCGGAAGCGCCGCAACAGGCGGCGGAGGCGGATACACCGCGCCGTCGGGCGGATATGTTCCACCGTCAGGCGGAGGCAGTTACTCAGGTTACAGCGCGGGAGCGGCAGGAGCTTCGTCAGGCGGCGGCTCAAGTTCCGGCGGGGCTTCCGCCTCTCCTTCCGGCTACTCCGGCGGCAGCGGCGGCGGAACTGCCGCTCCGCGACAATAGAATCGGATTTTCTGATAAAATGCCGGACATGTTTTCGACTGAACAGAAAAAACCGGAAATCGTAAACGAGCGCAATATTTCGGGCGAAGAATTAATTGAACGCTGTCGTGAAACGCTTTCGCGGACACCCGGAATCAGGCTGGCGATGATTTACGGATTTGCGGTTACAGGCAGGATGCGTCCGGACAGCGATGTGGATGTGGCCGTGCTGTATGAAAACGGGCTCAATCTTGATGAAAGATTATCGCTCATAGACAGACTTTCATCGGCTTGCCGCCGGGAAATAGACCTGACGGATCTCCACGAAATTGGCGGTGAAATTCTGCGGCAAATTTTATGCAAAGGGCGGGTTCTTATTAAAGCGGACAGCGCGGCGTATTACAGGCTGGCACAACGCATGATATACAACGAAGCGGATTTTATGCCGTTGATCCGCCGCGCGCAGAAGGAACGTTTAAGGAGATTTTTGGATGGATGAGGCGATACTTCTGGCTAAACTTGAGAGTCTGCGCCGCTGTCTTGCCCGGATTACCGAAAAGAAGCCGGCCTCGGCCGCCGCGCTGAAAAGCGATTTTGATTTACAGGACATCATTTCCGTAAACCTGGAACGGGCTGTACAGTTGTGCGTGGACACAGGATTGCACGTACTCAGCAGACGGGACCGGCCGCTGCCTGACTCTATGGCCGGCACTTTCCGCGAACTCAATGCAATAGGCGTTCTGGATAGCCGGATTGCCGATCGGTTAGCCAAGGCTGTAGGTTTCAGAAACATGGCAGTCCACGCATATCAGGAAATAAATTGGGATATTGTTTTCAGTATAATTACGGAACGGCTGGATGACTTCCGCGATTTTGCCGCTCAAATCTGTTCTGAGATGAAATAAGCGCTCCATTTCATCTCACCGCTCGGCCTTAATTCAATTTCAGAAGTTACCATCAAAGATGGTTCACTGCGGATTTTTCTGACCACTGATCACTGGCCGCCGTGAGGCGGCTCTTTTTGAATAAATCGCCGTGTATGTCAGTTTGCCGCCAATACGCTCCGATTTCATCAACTCGATGCTCGAAACCGTTTCCCCGAATTCCTTAATATGCCGGTGATCGGCTTTCGTAATAATTTCCCGGCCAAGCGTGATATGCGGGCTATATTTACGCTTATCAAGCGAAAACCCTTCTGCGCTTAGCGCGGCGGTTAAGTTTCGCTGCAAATCCAACAGGGCTTTGCTTTCCCGAACGCCGGCCCACCAGATATCGCCGCCGTCGCGCTTGAATCGCCCGATGCGTTCAATCGTCAAATCAAACGGCTCAAAGTTTGTCGAGTCCATGATGGCTTTTACGGCATCTGTCTGCTTCGCGTCACATTCGCCCAGAAAAACAAGCGTGAGATGCAGATTTTCCGGCAGACTGAATTTGCCGCGCTTTGAATTGGCGCGCAGTTCGTCGCACAGAGCGAAAAGCCCGTTTTTCGTATCGTCGTTAAAATTTATCGCAATGAATAAACGCATAAGCTCGCCTCGTCTATAACTGCTATTCCAGAAATTACCCAAAAGATGGTTTAAGCCGGATTTTTCTGACCGCTAGCCACTAGCCACTAACAGTAGGCGCCGTCCCATTTGAAAAACGATGCCATTTTACAAAATTACGCGGTAGAATCAATTTTTGCGTGTGCGAACGCGGCGTCCGCGCGTTTTCAGAGCCATTTAATTTAAAATAAAGAAAACAGGGTGATAATCATGTCGTTTTCCAGAGGATTAAAAACAAAAGCGGCAAAAGTTTGGGAGGAAGGATACAACCATCCCTTTGTGCAGGAACTGGGAATGGGTACGCTGGCAAAAGAAAAATTCAAATTTTATTTAGTGCAGGACTACCTGTACCTTTTGCAATACGCCAAAGTATTCGCCCTTGCCGTCGTTAAATCGGATACCGAAGCGTTTATGACGAATTTTTCAAAAACCCAGCACTTTTTACTCGCCAATGAAATGGACTTGCACCGCAAATATATGGCCGGCTTCGGCGTGACGCAGGAAGAAGCGCTTTCGGCCAAACCTTCGCTGTTCAACAGCGCTTACACTGCCAATATGCTTGCCGCCGGTCAGACGGGCGGTTTGGCGGAACTCCTCGCCTCGGTTTTCCCCTGCGCGTGGACGTACTCCGATTATGGCAAGCGCCTGAAAGAGCAGTACGCCGACAGACTGGAAGGCAATTTCTACAAATCATGGATCGAGATGTACGCGGGCGACGATTACGCGTGTTCTTTCGAGTGGTTCTTCGGCGCGCTCGACCAGCTCGTTTCAAGCATGACGGACAAACAACGTAAAAAGATCGCGGATATTTTTTATTCCAGCGTTGAATTCGAATATCTGTTTTGGGATATGGCTTATAAGCAGCAAATGTCGTATGAATAAGGCCGCCGCCTCACGGCGGCCAGTGGGCAGTGACCAGAAAAAATCGCCGTGAACCGAACCATCTTTTGGGTAACCTCTGGAATGAAGTTAACAAGTAATCAGCGTTTCTCAAGCGCTTCTATAATACATTTCTTCGTATCATCAATCCCGTCCAGGCCTTTCACGACAAGGAGCAGGCCAGCCGACTTGAAATACTCATTTATTTGATCTGTTTCCTTGTGGAACAGACTCAGCCGCTCCCGTACGGTTTTGGCCTTGTCGTCCACGCGCTGGGCCAGTTTTCCTCCGCAGGCGTCGCAATGATGCCCGTCCTTCGTGGGGTTGTAAACCAAATGCCATGTGGCGCCGCAATTTCCGCAGATACGTCTGCCGCTGATTCTTTGAATGATTACCTTGTCATCCACATGGATGAATATCACCCTGTCCAGCTTTCCGGCGATATCCTCCGTTATTTCCGCCTGCCGGATTGACCTTGGGAAACCGTCCAGTATAAACCCCGCACGGCAATCTTCCAGCGCCAGCCTGTCCTTCACGACCTGAACCACGATGTCGTTCGAGACAAGCATCCCTTTATTCACAAGGTCTTCCACCCTGATTCCGATGGGCGATCCATTTTTTATGTGTTCCCTTAGCAGCGCCCCGGTGGATATATGGGGAATGCCGTAATGCTCCGCCAGAAAATGTGCCTGAGTGCCTTTTCCCGCGCCGGGAGCTCCCGAAACGACCAGCTTCATATCAGCTTCCCCCTGTATTTTCGTTTAAAACATCGGCCATCAGGTACCATGTTACCTAAGAATCACGTACCCTGCAGCGTTTCTTTGCCGAACCCCCGATGATGCCAAGGTCGATAAGTACGGCGAGAACGACTATGATCAGGGACAGACCCTCGACCGAGCCGCGGCTGTTGATCGCCCAGGCATAGGCGAGCGTAGTAAGCGGCATGAAAAAAAATCCAAGAAACGGCCAGAAACCCGATTGGTAAGCGCGGCCGATGTAATCACTGAATAGAACCACGAGGAAAATGGCAAATCGTGGCGCTGACAGCGCCAGACATCCGATCAGTATCGGCATAAACCAATCCTCCGTGTTTTCCAAAAGAAATGTCTTGCGCGAATTTTATTTCACCGCGCATTTATATCAGAAGTCGTCGAATGTTTCCATCCTCTCCATTTTCGCTACTTTGCGCTGCGAAAGATTGATGACCCATGACGCGACATTGCCCGTGGTGGCAGGCGGCGGCAGACGTTTCTGCATGGACTGATAACTGTAAAAATTCACGTACAGGGAAACACTGATTAATTGCCTGAGCGGGCGAATTGCTTCGTTGCGCGGTGCTCGTAACCTCAACATATCGTTGATATATGCCTCGGTTCCTGCGCCCCGTGCGCCTCGCACTTCATCCCGCTCAGACAATTAATCAGTGTTTCCACAGATCACGGGCGCATTTTTCCAGCGTTTCCGG
>JAIRVC010000187.1 GCA_031254095.1 Acidobacteriota bacterium | reverse complement strand
CAGTGGTCAGAAAAATCCGCCGTGAACCATCTTTGGACTAACTTCTGGAATGAAGTTACAGATAAGGGAGTTTTGTAAGCACGTAGTCTTGTTCAACCTCTTACGGGGTTGGCATGTATGGTTTGTCCGCATCCGACGGTTCCGCGCTTTGCGATACACCGACGGTTACTCTGCATGATGCCACATGCCGCCAGAAACAAGCGGAATTTGCGAAAATGCACAAAGGGAGTCTATAAGGATGAATGCGATAACAGCAATGATGATAGGATGTTTGGTGCTAGTAATTCCGGTTGCGCTGGATGTGTTCCCGTTAAAGATAAATAAAAGAGAAAGGATAATAGTCGTAATTTCATGGGTAGTGAGTTTCATTGCTGTAGGTGTTTTACCGGAGGTGTTCCCGGCCATGCCTTTATATATCTATATTGGGTTGATGCCTGTGTACGTGACAATTCTCTCAGTACTAATAATTGTGAGTTACCATAAAAAAATGCCCTGCTACATCTGCCCAAATTGTCATGCAAAGTTTAAGCCGACTTTCAGGAGTTCTCTTTCCTCAACCAAGGCCGGGAGTAAATTATTGGTGAAATGTCCGGAATGCGGCAAGAAGAAGTATATGAATGAGGCTCTGGAAGATGAATCGGCCGCGCCGCTAGGAAACTCATGAATCCAACCCGCAAGGAACTGATTCAACGGCTTACAAATTTCATAGCGCGGGGGGAATTTGTAAAGGACGGCAAGCTCCCTTCGGAACGCGAACTGGCGTCCCTGATGGGAACCAGCCGGCCGCTGTTGCGCGAGGCGCTGATTTCGCTTGAGGCGCTTGGATACCTTGATATACGCGACCGGCAGGGCATTTTTCTCGCGGGGGAAACGCAATTTTTAAAGGCGGTTGATCAGGCGCATATCTGGCCGATGGATATACTCGCGCAGGTGATGGAGATCCGGCAGATAATGGATCCCGGCGCGACGGCGCTGGCGGCGTTGCGCCGCAATGACGGTGACATGGAAAAACTGAACGAATGCCTCGCCATGCTGGAGAAGATTCATTCCGCCGGCGGCCCGGACGCCGCGGATCAGGGCGCTTACTGGAATACGGTTTTGCATTCCACAATTTTCAAGGCTACGGGCAATACGCTGCTCGCGCGTTTGTATGAAAGCCTGCTGGAGATGTCCGAACGCGGCATTTCCGTTATGCGTTCCGACGCGCTGGATTCACGCGCCGCGGATCGCACAACGCAGGCGCTTGAACAGCACCGACGGCTGGTCGCGGCCATACGCAATCGTGACATGAAGCGCGCGCGGGAAGCTTCAAAAGAGCATCTCAGGGCTTCAATTAAGTCAATGGTCGAGCTGAGCCAGGTAACGCCTCTCTCGGACTTTTTCTCACAGCGAATTGAAACGCTGGTTTCCAATTGATTCAATAGCATGAAAAATGACGACCGCCCGATAGCTAACGGCTTACCCTTGCCGATGGACGACAAAACATTTGAAAAGGTTTTCCGGATACTAAAAAAAGAAACCCTGAAATGGAAAATTCCCGTTGTCGGCGTAATCGCGGAGCGGGCGGCCGATCGTCCGTTCGATACGCTGATCAGCACAATCCTGTCGCTACGAACCAAGGACAAGGTTACGGCGGAAGCTTCACGGCAGTTGCTGTCGCGCGCTTCCACTCCGGAAGCCCTTGCCTCTCTTTCACAGGAGGAAATTGAGAGGTTGATCTATCCTGTCGGTTTTTACCGGACAAAAGCCCGGAATCTTATAGAAACCTGCCGCCGGCTGCAATCCGATTACGGCGGCCGCGTCCCGCGTTCGCTGGATGAATTGCTCGCGCTTCCCGGCGTCGGGCGAAAAACGGCAAATCTGGTGCTCACGGTTGGATTCGGCGATTATGGAATCTGCGTGGACACGCATGTACACCGTATTTTCAACCTTTGGGGATATGTTTCCACGAAAACTCCGGAAGAAACCGAATTTGCCCTGCGCGCGAAACTTCCAAAAAAATACTGGATTCCCATCAACGATATTCTTGTAGCGTTCGGTCAGAATCTCTGCCTCCCGGTATCGCCCTGGTGCAGCCGCTGCCCCGTCGCGGATTTCTGCCCGCGCATTGGACTAAAGCGGTCAAGATAGGCCGAATAATTACATTGAACCACCGACCCGGTCGGCCAGCGCCGCCGCATGACGGCGTTCATGTCTTCGCGCGTCAGTTCCGCGATCAATGCATGAATCACGCCGAGGTGTGACACGATTAAAAAATCAGGGCTCCCGCCCGCACGCAGCGCCGGAAAAAACTCCTCCTGAAAAACGCGATGAAATTCACGCGCCACGCGTTCGCGCAGGTCGTAAAAATTTTCTCCATCCGGAACCCGGTAATTCAAAATATCATCGCCGCGTTTTACGTATTCATCAGGAAATTGCCGCCGGATGTCTTCAATAAGTTTTCCATCCCAGACGCCCATATTCAATTCCCTGAAAGCGGCGACGTTGGCTATGGGCGCGCCGCCGAGCCGCGCCGAGATGATTTCAGCCGTTTCCCTGGCGCGCAGAAGATCGCTGGAATAAATACGGTCAGGCCGGCATTGAAGGCGGACGAGTTCATCACCCGCGGCCGCGGCTTCGTCGCGCCCGCGATCAGAAAGCGGAACATTGGTTTGGCCGAGAAAAATCCTGTCGCTGTGCTGCCGGGGTTCGCCATGCCTGACAAGGAAAAGACGCGTGTCCATTTTTTTCATCTTTATTATTATAAAGGTCTATCCTGCGGCCTTTGTGATAAAATAATTAATTTTAAACAGGACGTCTTGACATGATAACGACTATACAATCCCGGCTGAAATTCCTTCCAGTTTTAATGTTTCTCGCCGCGTCCGCGCTTTACGGCCAATCCCCGGACGCCGCCTGCACGATGTGTCACAGCAATAATACGCTTAGCATGACCCGGCAGGGACGCAGCGTTTCACTGTTTGTGGACAGCGCGAAACTCAAATCTTCCGCGCACGGCGCGCTTTCATGTTCTTCGTGTCACACGAATTTTACGGTGGCGCCTCCGCACGCCAATCCTGTCCGGCCGGTCAACTGCGAGTCCTGTCACAACATTGAAGGTTTTACGAACAGCGTTCACGCGCAAAACGGCGCGGCGACCTGCAAAAGCTGCCATGGAACGCATGAGGTTCAGCCGGTAAAAAATCCCGCGTCCGGGCTCACGCGGACGACGGTCGCCAACGCCTGCGGAAAATGTCATGCGGCGGAAACCAGCGCGTACAAAATCTCGGAACACGCCCTTACTCTTGAGCAACGGCCCCAGTCTCCGACCTGTGTAAGCTGTCACGGGGCGCACACAGTCATTCCGGCGCAGAGCGCGGAATCGCCTCTGCGCCGGGACAGCGAACCCGATTTTTGCCTGAGCTGCCATCTGAAGGATTCCGATATCCGTAAGCAGGTGGGATTTTCCGAATACTTCATGTCCGGATATCAGGACAGCGTTCACGGGCAAAAACACGCCGCGGGCAACGATAACGCGGCAATCTGCGGCGACTGTCACGGAGTGCATGACGCGCAGAACGCGCGAAAGCCGTCATCGGCGATCAGCAAATGGAACATTGCCGATACCTGCGGAAAGTGCCATGCGGAGGCGATGGCTGGTTATAAGGACAGCGTACACGGTCAGTCTGCCGCCAGGGGAAGATCGGAATCACCCACCTGCACAACATGTCATGGCGATCATCATATTTTCCACACGCAGGATCCCCGCTCCGCGGTTTCCCGCGCAAATATCTCCGAACAGGCGTGCGCAAGCTGTCACAACTCTTTAACAATTGGTCAGAAATACGGAATCCCCCCGGACCGCTACGCTTCATTTGCCGACAGTTTTCATGGACTGGCTTCAAGAGGCGGTTCTCTGGAGGTGGCCAACTGCGCAAGCTGCCATGGAACGCACAACATCAAGCCTTCACTTGATCCGGATTCGACCGTAAATATAGCGCAGCTGACAACGACCTGTGGGCAGTGCCATCCCGGCGCGAATGAAAATTTCGTGCGCGGCAAGGTTCATGTCGGCGAAATCTCCGGGATGAGCGAGGGCGCGCGGTACTGGATACGAAAGATTTATCTAATTTTCATTTTCGTAACCATCGGCCTGATGTTTCTGCACAATCTGCTTGATTTTATCAAGCGAACCCGCCGGCGTTTTGATGTGCGCTGGGGACGGCGGGCGCCGTCTCGTCACGGCCAGAAACAGTATGTGCGAATGACGATGCTCGACAGGATTCAGCACGCGGGGTTGCTCGTCAGTTTTATTTTGTTGGCGGTAACGGGCTTTATGCTGCGTTTTCCGGACGCATGGTGGGTCAACGCCATACGGTCGCACTGGGCGCAGTTTTTTGAAATGCGCGGCCTTGTGCATCGCGGCGCGGCCGTTTTGATCATATCGGCCAGCCTGTTTCACATCATGGTTCTTATCTTCACGCGGCACGGAAGAAAGTTCGCGGTAGACATGTTCCCAAGGTGGAACGACGCAAAGGATGTCTTTACCAACATCCGCTACCTCCTTGGGCTGTCTTCAAAGGAGCCGCGTTTCGGCCGTTTCGGGTATGCGGAAAAAGCGGAATACTGGGCGCTGGTCTGGGGCATGGTTATCATGTTCGCAACCGGCATTTTCCTCTGGTTCTACAGCTTCTTCATGGGCCATTTCGGTAAAATCGGATGGGATATCGCCCGGACAATTCATTACTACGAAGCCCTGCTGGCCACGCTGGCGATCGTTGTGTGGCATTTCTATTTCGTCCTGTTAAATCCGAGCATCTACCCGATGAACACGGCATGGATTACCGGCAAAATGTCGGAAAAGGAAATGAAAGAGGAGCACCCGCTGGAGCTTGAGCGGATACTTCAACAGGAACAGGAAGCGCAGGCGCGGGAAGAAAGCCAAAATGCCGGCGCCGCCGGAAAATGACAACATCGCGTATTTTACACATTGATTTTGCGCGCCGTTCGCTTAATATTTTGCCGTTATGCGCCCGTAGCTCAGCTGGATAGAGCGTCTGCCTCCGGAGCAGAAGGTCGCAGGTTCAAATCCTGCCGGGCGTACCAGAACACAGTCCAGCGCAATCCCACACAGTTTTCAATCACCAATAAAACAATTTTGAAAGATCGACACGCTCAGGATTTATTAAATTTCGCGCAAATCCCCGGCTGCCGTCCTTTTGGATTCGTCCAAATCTGGTCGCAGGCTTGAGCTGGCTATAGACGAAAAAGGACAAAAGCTGCTAAATACGAAAACGTCATCTGCTGGACTTTCGTTGATAAGCGCGGCGTCATTGAGTTCAAGTAAGGAATAACGCCGTGCCGAACCGCGAATATGCAGGATTTCAGAAAGCCGGCGAAGAACGATAGCCGGATAAATTAACGCCCCGCCTTACTGCGGCCGGTTTGCGTCTATTTCTAAAAATGTAAACCTCGCCATGAGTGGAGCGGAAACCGGCGGAAGGAGACAATGCTAACCCACAGCCCGCCCTGTTGTAAAACCGGAAGATTTTGCAATTACTCCAAAATATAGCTATTCTTATTCGTTTATTTTGGAGGAAGACCGCAATGCCTGTATATAACCCTCATACCATCGAAGCGAAATGGCAGGAATACTGGGAAAAGAATAAAACCTTCAGCGCGCCGGATGTAAGTCCAAAGCCGAAGCTCTATGTGCTAGATATGTTCCCATATCCTTCGGGAGAAGGGTTGCATGTAGGGCATCCGGAAGGCTACAGCGCGACCGACATGTACTGCCGCTACAAGCGGATGCGCGGGTACA
>JAIRVC010000206.1 GCA_031254095.1 Acidobacteriota bacterium | reverse complement strand
CGCAACTTCTATAAATAGCTTTTGCAGCACTTTCGTTTCCATTCTCAACTTTTCCTCTGAATATAGACTATCCTGTTAATACGGCTATCCAAAACTGTTTTCTACATCGCTGTAGATTTTGTCCGCCAACGGCAGGCATTCCGAAAGCAGCTCCTGCCCCCGCCTATCCGTTTTCAACACAAATGTCTCGTCTTTGATAAGCCGGATATTGATGCGGACGTTTAGCCACGCCGACAACATCGCCGCCTTTAAAAGCGCGGCGGCGCAGCCCGCGTCGCTCACAGCGAGCACGGATCCTTTCTCAGCAAGATTCCCGATCATGGGAAGTATCTCGGCGCACTTTTCCATTATTTCAAGCGGGACCAGAGACGCCTGTTTCAGGCACGCCTGCATCACCCGCTCCTTTTCCGCTTTTTCCTCTTCGGAACCGGACGCCATCCTGTAGGCGTCCGCAAGCGGTGCAAAGACCTCGGCGTCCTTCTCAATTAGCCCGAGCAGTTCTTTCTGCACTCGGTAGACCGCGACATTCAAAGCCTGAACCTCATCTTCGACGTCGGCATACTTCGGCTTGCCGATTGTAAGATTCGCGACCATGCCCCCAAGCGCCGCTCCAAGAGCGCCCGCGAGCGCCGCCGCCCCTCCGCCGCCGGGCACGGGCTCCTTCGACGACAATTGATAAGTAAATTCGTCGACCGGAAGTGCCACATATGCTTTCTTCTCCGCCGCAGCCTCGTTTTCTGCAGCCTCGTTTTCTGCAACCTCGTTTTCTGCGGCCTCGTTCACGAACCCCTGCCTTATTTCCTTGTCTTTACCCGTTGTCACTCCCACTCCACTAAACCATTGATAGCCATAGCCTCGTCCGACTTCCGGATGCATTCTATATAATCGGTATGCTCGTCCACCTTTTTCCTGCGGAAGCTCAGGATATCACCGGGCCCCGTTTCGTTGACATAATGGACTTCTATCGCCTTTATCACGCGTGAGCGATGCTCGTCCACCGGAATAGCATCCATGATCAAGTCGACATATTTCGCGTTGTTGGTATGGACATTGTAATCGACGTCGCTGTATTTCACTTCTTTTTCATATACCAGCTCCGCGCCGTCCAGCGGTTTCAGCCTCCCAACGCCCTTTCCGAGCGCCCGGTCCCCGATGACGTCGATCCCATAATAATCGAAGAATATGTCGCGCTTGATTTCGCGCGTACCGAGATTCATGATGATCCACGTCGACGCGGCCCTTACAAGCACTTCTCCGCCGACATCCCTGATCCGGTAGTCGCGTTCATAGAGAGCGCGCGGCTTCTGCGGCCAGGTATCGACGAGAAGGTCCTGGGCAAGCGTCGGATAATTATCGATTTCCACCCTGACCCGCATCAGAATCCATGCCAGATTGTGTTCCCTGTACAGCCAATCGACCGCCGCGCCGAGGTTCTCCGCGTGCAGTGCGGCTATATCCTGAAACATGGCGAACATCGAACTCAATTTCTGCCGCCTCTGAAAATCCGCGTCCGAATCCGTGATATAACGGTTTATCGTATAGAGAGGTACTGCGTCAGACACACCGGGCTCCTTTCGCTACTTGCTTTCGCTATTTTTAATAACAGAACACACCGATGGACTTTATCATATTCAAACAGTTTCGGTCAAATTTTTTAGGAATGAAGCGCGGTGGATCGGCGTCCTGCCATGCGCGCGCAGCCCCGCGTAATGGGCCTCGGTGCCATAACCTTTGTTTGAAGAAAACCCGTAGCCGGGAAAGATATTGTCAAATTCGGTCATGATACGGTCGCGTGTCACCTTTGCGATAATCGACGCTGCGGCAATCGATACGCTTTTTTCGTCGCCCTTGATGATAGCGGTGCCGGGGATGCCCGCTTCCGGCAGCCTCACGGCGTCGACGAGCAGATGCCCAATAGCCGCCTCGCCTGCGGCAGATTCTGATATGTCGGCGGCTGAAACTGACGCGTCGGCCGCAGATTCTGACGCGCCTGCGGCTGAAACTGTCTCGCCGACCACAGATTCTGACGTGCCGGTTACTGAAACTGCGGAGCGCGCCTCGCCTGCCAGGTTATCCACACGCGCCGCCAGCATCGCCGCGGCATCCGATATGGCGACAAGCATCGCCTCCTTCGTCGCGTTCAGAATATTCACCTCGTCGATACGGCGGTTGTCAACAAGGCCGATGCCGTAGGCAAGCGCCTTGTCAATAATAACCCCGTAGAGCTCGCTACGTTTTTTCTCGCTGAGCTTCTTTGAATCGTTGACGCCTACGGCGTCGAAATCCTGCGGCAGAACCACGCAGGCGGCGCAGACCGGCCCGGCTATTGGCCCCCGGCCGACTTCATCGACGCCGGCGACATACCCCACACCACTCTCCCAGAGCGAACGCTCATACGAAAGCATCTCTTCGAGCCTATACTTAAGGTATTCTTCCCGCTCAGCTTTTTTCATTCTCGTATATTCCAGAAGTTAATTCCACGTTAATTCCATGCAGACATTATAGTCCCTCATGCTTAAAAATAAAAGAAATGCGAAGTTTTTTGTCCAATTGTCTTGTGCTGTACGAATCTACTCGGGCAAAAACCGCTGATTTTCAACGTTTTACATTTTCATTGAGTCTTAGCGTCAGATCAAAACTTCGCATTTCTTCGATTTTTAAGCAGGAGAGATGCTATTCTCTTGTAGGCCGTACGCAACTTTTTTTCAACTTTTTTTCACTGCCGGGTTGAATGTCGCCCCTCGGGCGGGAGGACGCTCCTCCAGTAATCAAACCATGGAGAACCTTCGAACCTGCCGCCCATCAAACCGGAGGATGCTCCAGCGTGATCCGCCCGAGCTTCCCCGCGCGGAACTCGTCAAGCACCGTACGCGCAGTCCGCTCATAGTCTATACGCGCCCCCGGCAGGACGAAGCCGCGCCTCCCGGCGATTTCCTCCATAACGCCCAGCGCCTCGCCGTCCACCTGCGTCTCAATTCCATAGCGCTCAGCGAGCGCGCCTGGATAGTCACGCATCAGCACGCGGATCAGCTCCAGCCCCAGATCGTCAATATCCATGATCTCATCGCGGATCGAACCACAAAACGCCAGGTTGAGCCCCACCGCAGGGTCTTCAAACCTCGGCCACAAAATACCAGGCGTGTCGAGAAGCTCCATGCCGTTTTCCAGCGTCAGCCATTGCTTGCCGCGAGTGACCCCCGGCCGGTCGCCTACCTGCGCCGCGCGCCTTCCCGCCAGCCTGTTGATGAGGGACGACTTGCCGGAGTTCGGTATCCCGACGATCATGAGCCTCAGTGGGATCACCGATTTTCTCATGCCGGAAGCCGCTTTTTCCGCCGCGATCCCTTCGAGCTTCGAAAGGAACGCCTTTACGCCCTGCCCGCTCGCCGCATTCATCGCA
>JAIRVC010000158.1 GCA_031254095.1 Acidobacteriota bacterium | reverse complement strand
CTCTCCTGAAAGATATGGAGCGGGATTTACGTTTCTGCCGTCTTTTAAGACTTCATAATGAACATGCGGCCCCGTAGTCCGGCCGGTTGCGCCTACATGTCCTACGATGTCGCCTCTGCGTACCTGCTGCCCTACCTTGACGGCATTGCTTTTGTTGTGCGCGTAGATGGTTGAAAACCCGAGACCGTGTTCCAACACAACCACATACCCGCTGTCCGCGGTCCAGCCCGAGTGGCTGACAATGCCGTCGGCGGTAGCCGCAATCGGTGTTCCCTGACCGGCAGCCAGATCAATGCCGGAGTGAAACTTTACGCCGCCGTCAACAGGATCCTCACGCCTCCCGTAAGTTGACGTTATCCTGTATTCGGAAATCGGATATCCTTTTGGCGTTGATATGTACACGTCTGTCTGCATCCGCAGGTAATTTCTCATTTCATCCATTTCCTGGCGGGCTTTCTGCAGTTCCGCAATAAGATCGGGCAGATCCAGGGAACCGGCGAAATTCATGTCGGCGGCCGCCTCCAGAACTTCCTCCTTGGAATCCAGCGAAAACAACTGTTTAAACTCGTTGCCCGCCGACTGCACCGTCTGCAGGGTGTCTTTCACCTGCGAAAACTGATTTTCATAATATTGAACATCCGCGGACAGGTTGCGGTTCTGGGTGCGGTAACTTATGCCTTTAACGGTCATATTCACCAGGTAGGCCATGCCGACACAGGCCAGAAGAATCGTGGCAACCAGAAACACGCCGGGAATCTTTATATTAAGCGTTCGGACATGATTGTGCGGAATCACCATGACGGTGACCGACGCAAACGCCTTTTTTAGAATCCAGCGAATTTTCCTCGTCGCGGAGCCTGAAGTTTTGACATTTTCCGTCATCGTCGCGTTTCCCTTGATTACATTACTTCAATAATTTATGTATGCGCTCCAGCGCTTCTTCCACTTTTTCGTGCTGATTAAAAGCGCTGATTCTGATATAACCCGCGCCGCATGAGCCAAAGCCGCTGCCCGGCGTCGTAACAACGGCCGCGCCGGCCAACAGGCGATCAAAAAACGCCCATGAATCGCAGTTCACCTGAACCCATATATACGGTGAATTATCTCCGCCGGCGCAAAAAAATCCAAGCCCTGAAATCACCTCACGGATTTTTCGGGCGTTTTTCAGATAATAATCCGACAAATCGCGCACCTGGCGCTTTCCTTCCTCCGTATAAATCGCCGCCGCGGCGCGCTGCACCGGATAAGAAACGCCGTTGAATTTCGTGGTATGCCGACGGCTCCATAGCGTATAAAGGGGCGTCGGCTTTCCGGCCTCGTCGTAAACCATACACGTTTTGGGAATCGCCGCAAACGCGCAGCGCGTTCCGGTAAAACCGGCCGTTTTTGAAAAGCTCCTGAACTCCACCGCGACCTCGCGCGCCCCTTCGATTTCAAAAATTGAATGCGGGATTTCGGGATCGCGAATGAAGGCTTCATAGGCGGCGTCAAAAAGAATCAGCGCCCTGTTTTCCCGCGCGTAGGCGACCCATTCAGAAAGCTGCGCGCGCGTTGCCGTCGCGCCCGTGGGATTGTTCGGGAAGCAGAGGTAAATAACGTCCACCTGACGATCGGGAAGCGCGGGGACATAGTTATTCTCCCGAACGGACGGCAGGTAGACCAGTCCTTCATAACGCCCGTTCACAAACGCGCCTGTCCGCCCGGCCATAACGTTGGTATCGACGTAAACCGGATAGACGGGATCGGGAACGGCTATTATCGCGTCGGACGCAAAAAGCTCCTGGAAATTGCCCGTGTCGCATTTGGCGCCGTCGCTGACAAAAATCTCGTCCGGCGAAATGTCCGCGCCGACGGCGCGGTAGTCGTTTTCCGCAATCGCCTCGCGCAAAAATTCATACCCCTGCTCCGGCCCGTAACCGCGGAAATCTTTCGCCGTGGCCATTTCATCGACCGCCTTGTGGAAAGCTTCAATGCAGGCGGGCGGCAGCGGCTGCGTCACATCGCCTATGCCGAGCCGTATAATGTTTCTATCGGGATTCGCTTCCTGAAATTTTGTGATCCGCTGCGATATATCCGAAAAAAGATAGGATGATTGCAATTTACTGTAGTGCGGATTAACCCGAACCATTTTACCGTCCTCAATTTATAAAGCCCCGACCCTAAATTCGTATAACCTATCGGCCGGTCATAAAGCCGCGATTATAAATAATTTTAATATGGCAAGTCAATTGCTTTGACAAGGCCGGGCGTTTCCATAGCGCGAGGCGATGTATTTTTCCATAATGCCGATAAAGTCGGGGATAATGGTTTCGCCGCGCAGCGTCGCCGCCGGTTTTCCGTCTATATAAACGGGGGCAAGGGGATCCTCGCCGTTTCCCGGAAGCGATATGCCAAGGTCGACGTGCTTTGATTCACCGGGACCGTTCACGACGCATCCCATAACGGCGACGGTAAGATTTTCAACGCCCGGATACCGCTGGCGCCAGACAGGCATATTCGCGCTGATATGCGCCTCGACGCGCGCCGCCATTTCCTGAAAAAAAGCGGAGGAAGTCCGTCCGCAGCCAGGACAGGCCGATACGCTAGGCTCGAATTTCCGTATGTCGAGCGCCTGCAAAATACGCCGCGCGACAAGCACTTCTTCGGTACGGTCTCCGCCAGGGGGCGGCGTCAGAGAAACACGGATAGTGTCGCCGATGCCTTCCTCCAAAATCACCGCCATGGCGGCGGAGGAAGCGACGACGCCTTTTGTTCCCATACCGGCTTCGGTCAGTCCAAGATGCAGGGCGTAATCGCAGCGTCCGGCCAGATTCCTGTATGCGGCGACAAGATCGCGCACGCCGGAAAGCTTGGCGCTGAGAATAATGCGGTTTTTCGGCAATCCGTAACTTTCCGCGGCGGCGGCTGATTCCAGCGCGCTGCGGTTCATGGCTTCGATCATCACTTCATGTATGGAATGCGGCTGCGGCGCGCGGGAATTTTCGTCCATCATTCGAGCCAGCAGTTCCTGATCGAGAGAGCCCCAGTTGACGCCGATGCGCACCGGCTTGTCGTGTTCGATTGCCGCCTGAATAATGCGCCGGAAATTGCCGTCGTGTTTTTCCCCCGCACCGACATTGCCCGGATTAATGCGGTACTTGTCAAGCGCGCGCGCGCAGGCCGGATATTCGGCCAGCAGTTTATGGCCGTTGTAATGAAAATCGCCGATAATCGGAACGGGTTCGCACAGGTCGGCGACACGCTTCACAATTTCAGGAACGGCCAGCGCCGCCGCCGGAGTGTTGACGGTGATGCGCACAAGTTCCGAACCCGCGCCGGCCAGCGCCGCAATCTGCCGCGCCGTCGCCTCAACGTCTTCGGTATTTGTGTTGGTCATCGACTGGATGACGATCGGAGCATTCCCTCCTATTCGAACGCCGCCTACGCCGACTTCCACCGACTTACGCCGATTTTCCCCGTATGTAATTTCTCTGTTCATATTTTTCAGAATACGTACATCACGCCGAAATGGACACGGTTGTTTTGCATATCTTTCGTTATGGCGTAATCGGTGCGCACGCGCGTATATTCCAGACCGAGCGTCACCCTGTCCGTCAGGTAATAAAAAATATTGGCAAAGATACGTCCGTTGAGAGTCCTGGCGTCGCCGGAAAGATCGGCGTCTTCAGGATCATCGACGCCGAAACCCACGCCTGTTTTAATTGCCTTGACCGGCGACCATACCCCCTGCACCCAACCGCCGCGCGCTGAGATTTCCGTTCCTTCAACGACATTAATTCCCTGCCCGATGCCGCCAAGGTAGTTATCCACATTTTCACCCATCCAGCCTTCGCCGGAAATCGCAAATCTTTCACTCAAAGGGAGCTGTATTCCGCCGTGAAGGAAGCGGCTGCGGTAGGTTCCGGGATGCGCCGCGTTTTCACCCAATTTCTCGCGCCCATACACGCCGGAAATGGTGAAAACGCTTTGCTGGCCGGTCAAAAGCCGTGTCTTAAAAACCATGCTGCCGTGAACGCTCGGAACGGCCGAAGCGTTTTCGTCCGGCTGGCCGTCGCCGTCAAGATCGCTGTTGTTGCGTCCGTGCTGAAGCGCGATTTTTGCGGTCAGCGAGGTCTGTTCTCCCAGCCTGGTTTCTTTTGTCAGCCGCGCCTGCGGATGCCGCCCATATGTGTGCCCCATATAAGCGAGTATACTTGCGTCAACCGTGTTTGGATGGAAATTGACGTAGGTATCCCAGTCCTGCCCGAAACGTGCCGACCATCCGTTACCCAAGGCGACATCGACATACGCGAGACGCAGCCGCAGCGCGTATTTGTTCGGCGTGAGGTCGTCGCAAAAATCGCCTTCTATCCGGCCGGTAACTTTCCGTCCATTGCTTTCCGGAGCAATAATATTAATCCCGAAACGGGTTCCGCGCGCGCTGACGGACAGCTCTTTTCTGCCCGCGCCGACGGCGGTTTCCGGATGTATCATAAACATCAGGTCGCCATAGGACGTGCGCGCCGAATCATACGCCGCGTCAACCTGCACCCATCCGTAGGGTTTAAACTGGACGCCCGCGGCATCCTGCGCCTTTAACGCCGAAAGACAGGGACCGAAAACGGCAAATCCGCACGCGGCAAGAAATGCAATAAATGACTGTGTTTTCCGAAGCATAAATTCCTTTCTAATTTACAAACTTGTAATTATATGATTTTTTGATTCCTGTGAAAAGAGTCGTTCCGCGCGCGCCAAGGGCAGACGCATTAAAAAGAAGTTACCCAAAAGAAGGGGTTTTTGGCGGTTGCCTGAAGAATGTCTGAAGCGGATGGGAAACAGGCCTGTACGCCTGTAGAGGCGTACAGGCCTATGACGCAAAATCAATAGTGCAACATGCCAGCATCGTGCAGGATATACTGACCGGTGATCAACCGGCTGTCGTTACTGGCCAGAAAAATAGCCGTTCCTACAAGGTCTTCCGGGTAAACCGGTTCCTTTATGCACCGTACCGGCATCTGAATTTCATCCATCGGCATAGGAGGAAATGTCTTTTTCGTGTCAAATTCATTGCCGCCTTCGGAATGGGTAAAACCGGGACCGATTGCGTTGACATTGATTTTATAGTCGCCAAATTCCCGCGCCATTCCTCGGGTCAAGGCCCATACAGCGCCTTTGGAGGAAATGTAGTGCGGCATTCCGGGCACTCCTTCGAGAATGGTTCCCGAAGAAATGTTGATGATTTTGCCGCCTTTGTCTTTCATATATGGAAAAACCGCCTTGATACATTGGAAGGGACCAAGCGCGTTAGTCGCCATTACATCCAGCCATTCTTCGGTGGTCACTTCCATGGACGGTTTTAACGTAACAATGATACCGGCGTTGTTTACAAGAATGTCGATGCCGCCAAAGCGATCCGCGGCGGCTTTGGCCATGGCGTCGCATTGTTCCTGTTTTCTAACGTCGGTTGCCACGTAAAAGGACTTGCCGCCTGCCTGTTCAACTGCCGCAACTGTTGCCGCCCCGTCCCGGATATCGGCGACAACGACATTTGCCCCCTCTTTTCCAAAACCTTTGGCAAACGCCGCGCCGAGGCCCCGGGCCGCGCCCGTAATAATTGCTGTTTTACCTGCCAGTCTCATACGCACTCCTTTATGGTTATTACGTACCTGAAAACGGATAAGGCGGATAAGCTGCATTTTCTCACAGCCATCCGGATATCCGAACTTCTGAATAAGAGATACCGGATCGCCATAGGAGATTGCTCTCCAACGGTTCCCCGGTGTTTCGTTTTGCTAAGGAAACGCTGATTAATTGCCTGAGCGGGATGAAGTGCGAGGCGCACGGAGCGCAGGAACCGAGGCATATACAGAAATATGTTGAGGTTACGAGCAC
>JAIRVC010000142.1 GCA_031254095.1 Acidobacteriota bacterium | reverse complement strand
ATGCTCGTGCTGCTGACGCTTATTCTGCGGGCGGTCGCGATGGAATTCCGGAGCAAGCTTGAATCCCGTACATGGCGAAAATTCTGGGACGGCGCGTTTTTCCTTGGAAGCCTGCTGGCGACGCTACTGTTCGGCGTCGCGGCCGGCAATATCCTGATCGGCATTCCCGTCAACGCCGAAGGAAATTACGTTGGAACATTTTTTGATCTTTTGCGGCCCTTCCCGATTCTTATGGGCCTTTTCACCGTCACGTTTGCGGCAATGCACGGCGCGCTCTACCTGAATTTGAAAACCGACGGTGAATTGCAGATTCGGGTGCGCGGCTTGCTCAATAAAAGCATTGTTTGCGCCACCGTTTGCTATGTACTTACAGCCGTTTACGCATGGATTAACATTTCGGAAGCGTCCGGCTGGCCGTGGGCGCTCTCGGCGCTGATCGTTCTCGCGTTTGCCGGCATTCTTCCGGCGGTTTCAAAAAACCGCCCGTTTATCGCGTTTATTCTTTCGTCGCTGATTATCGCGGTTCTGGTGTTTCAGTTCAGTTTCGGGCTGTATCCGAATATCGTGATCTCGAATATTTCTCCTGAATACAACCTGAATATCGTCAACGCCGCGTCTTCATCAAAAACCCTGGGCGTTATGACGATTATCGCCGCCGTTGGCGTGCCGATAGTTCTGATCTATACCGTGGCGATTTACAGGGTGTTCCGGGGAAAAGTCAAGCTAACAAAGCACAGCTATTAATCTTCAGGCAACACGTCAGGGCGAGCGCATTAAAACTGTAAGTTTACAAGACTCCCACCGTGAGGATTGTTCGCGTTCTGAACAACCCGCCGAAATCGCTTTCACTTCCGGCGGTGTGCCGATATAATGACATTTTATCGGCTGTTTGATATATCGGCATTTCCTGACGGGGGTTCAAGCGCATGTACCTTGTTATTGACTGCGAAACAACGGGACTGCCTAAGGACCGGCGAGCGTCAAAACAGGATGTCGATAACTGGCCGCGCGTGATTCAGCTTGCGTGGGCGCTCTACGACGAGTCCGGCGAAGCCGGCGAAATAATGACGCCGGTGGAAACCGCCGCCTGCCTTATCCGGCCTGAAGGCTTTATCATTCCCGACGATGTTCAGCGCATACACGGCATTACAACAGAGCGGGCGCATTCCGAAGGAAAGGACCTTGCGGAAATTTTGCGCGCGTTCGCTTTGGCCGCAGCCAAGGCCGAAGTTATTGTCGCCCATAATCTGGATTTTGACGTAAGCGTTATTTCGGCGGAATATCAGCGCTTAGGGTTTGAATCGCCTTTTGGCGGCAAAAAACAGATCTGCACAATGCGGAAATCCGTGGAATTTTGTAAAATCCCGGGCAAGCGTGGATTTAAATGGCCGAAATTATCGCAGCTTCATCAGAAGCTTTTCGGAAGCGATTTTGAAGGGGCGCACGATGCGGGGGCGGATGTCGCGGCCTGCGCACGCTGTTTTTTCGCATTGAAAAACCGAAATGAGGTGTGACCATGAATATGGAAGTATGGGTGCTGTGGCTTATACTAGCCGCTATTTTAATGATCGGCGAGGTGTTCAGCGCCGGGTTTTTTCTGTTCTGGTTCAGTATCGGCGCTGCGGCGGCGGGATTGACGGCGCTTATGGGCGCGAACGAAATCGTCCAACTTGTTGTTTTCGTCGTCGCATCGGGAGTTCTCTTTGTGACAGGCAAAAAATTCGCAAACAGGGTGACGAAAAAACAGCCGCCCGGAATCGGAGCGGATCGATTTGTCGGCGGAATCGGCATTGTGCTGGAGGAAATCAACCCGCAGGCTAATACCGGAAAAGTAAGAATCGGGCAGGAATCCTGGCGGGCGGATAGTGAAAACGGCGAAATCGTTCCTGCGGGCGCGGCTGTAAAAGTAACGCGCGTCGACGGAACGCGCGCCATTGTGCAGACAACGCAAAAGGAGATTAAATAATGGAAGTTACGTTGATTGTAATAGCAATTGTCCTGTTTATCGTCGTGTCGAAAGGCGCCACGATCATTCGTCCCTATCAGAAGGGAATAGTAGAGCGTCTCGGCAGATACCAGCGCACCGTGGACAGCGGTCTGACCATCATCATTCCGTTCTTTGAAAAAATCATCAAGGTTGATATGCGGGAGCAGGTGGTTGACGTGCCGCCACAGGCCGTTATCACCAAAGACAACGTGGCGGTTGAAGTCGATGCCGTAGTTTACTACGAAGTTACCGACCCGGTGAAGGTTATGTACAACATCAGCAATTTCTATATAGCGGCGACCAAGCTGGCGCAGACCAATCTGCGTAACCTTATCGGCGATCTTGCCCTTGACGAATCGCTGACTTCGCGCGAAAAGATCAACCACGCGCTCAGGGAAGTGCTTGACGACGCCACCGACAAATGGGGCGCGCGCGTAACCCGCGTGGAATTGCAAAGAATCGAACCTCCTACGGACGTTACGCAAGCCATGCACCGGCAGATGAAGGCCGAGCGTGAGCGCCGCGCCGTCATCCTGGAAGCGGAAGGAACAAAGACATCCGCGATCCTGAAAGCCGAAGGTCAGAAACAGGCGCAGATTCTGGAAGCGGAAGGGAGGTCCGAAGCCATCAAGCGTGTCGCGGACGCCGACAAGTATCAGAAGCTGACGGTCGCCGCGGGCGAGGGCGAAGCGATAGAAACGGTTTTCGGCGCGATCCACAAGGGAAATCCGACGAACGACCTGATTGCCATCAAGTATCTTGAGGCGCTGCAAAAGGTCGCAGACGGTCAGGCCACCAAGATTTTCCTGCCGCTGGAAACATCCGGAATTTTAGGCAGCATTGCCGGAGTCGGCGAACTTTTCAAAGAAAAAACACGCTAAAAGGCTAGTGATTAGTGGCTAGTGACGAGTGGCTGGTTTCCGGCTTTGCCGGGAACGCGGGCATTCTGC
>JAIRVC010000112.1 GCA_031254095.1 Acidobacteriota bacterium | reverse complement strand
CCGCGTAAAATGGCTGACGGAAAAAAACGCCGAAAATTTCCTCGCCGAAGCGCGGTCGGCCTCGCGCGTCTATGTTGATCTGAGATGTTCCGAAAGCATATTTGAACGCCGGAAGCCGGATACGGCCTGCGTTTTGTGCGACAAAAGCAACGAAGTGACGCTGATTGATCTCGGTAATTCCGCGCTGCTGGACCGCTGGCGGCGGCTCACGGAAAATTCCGCCGCTGTTTTTGTATGCTGGGACGCGAAGCTGTTTCTGGAAATGCAGGAAATTTTGCAAATCGGCGCTGTTCGCGTTCCCGACGATGTAATGTTGATGGCGTTTCTGACCGCGCCGAACGCGGGCGATTTTTCGATGAAGCGCTGGGCGCTCGACGAGGCGCGCATTTCGCTTTCCGAAGGAAAGCAGCCGAAACAGGCGTCGTTCCTTTCGGAACCGGAAAAGGATGAAGATGTCCTCTGCCGCCGGATGGCGGCGTTGCGGCATCTTGACGAAATTCTCGCCACGCGCCTTGACGAAATGGGCATGAAGCGGCTTTACGAAGAAATAGATCTGCCTTTAGCGCCGGTGCTTGCCGGTATGGAACGCGCGGGCGTCAAGGTTGACCGCGCGACGCTGCGTGAAATGTCGTCGTCGATGGAAAAAACTCTTGCCGATCTGACCGGCCGCGTTTACCGGTCGGCGGGCGTGGAATTTAATATCAATTCGCCCAAACAGCTTGGCGAGGTTCTTTTTGAAAAACTTAATCTGCCGGTTATTAAAAAAACGCGCAAGACCGGCGGCTACAGCACCGATCAGGGCGTTCTGGAGGAACTGGCCCGGACTTATGAGCTTCCGGGGCTGATTCTCGAATACCGGCAGGTCGCGAAACTCAAATCAACCTATGTGGACGCGCTTCCGGCGCTTATCCGGCCTGAAACCGGGCGCGTACACGCCTCGTTTAATCAGACCGGCACTGCGACGGGGCGGTTGTCAAGTTCCGACCCGAATTTGCAGAACATCCCGATACGTTCGGAAATGGGGCGGCTGATTCGCGCCGCTTTCGTTCCGGAAAAAGGGAATCTGCTGATATCCGCCGATTATTCCCAGATAGAATTGCGTGTGCTGGCGCATCTTTCCGGAGACGAAGTTCTGGTTGACGCCTTCAGGTCGGACGAAGATATTCACGACCGGACGGCGCGGGAGGTTTTCAGCGAAGAAGAGCTGGAAAATCGTCAGGAATGCCGGCGCAGGGCTAAGGCGATCAACTTCGGAATAGTGTACGGACAGTCGGCGTTCGGCCTGGCGCAATCGCTCGGCATTTCGCGCGACGCGGCGCAGACGTTTATCAACACTTATTTCACGCGTTATCACGGAGTCCGCGTCTGGCTTGACGCCGCGATTGAGGAAACGCGGCGAACCGGTGTTTCAAGGACGCTCTACGGGCGTCTGCGGCAGATACCCGATATCAATAATCGTGATTTCAACATGCGGAGTTTTGCCGAGCGGACGGCCGTGAACAGTCCGATACAGGGAACGGCGGCGGACATAGTAAAAATCGCCATGATTAACATCGCCCACGAATTGCGCGAACGGCGAATGGCGGCGAAAATCATATTGCAGGTTCACGACGAACTGGTGCTGGAAGCGCCGGAAGAAGAAACGGAAGCCGTCAGCCTGCTGGTCAGGGAAAAAATGGAAGGCGCGGCCGAACTGCTGGTTCCCCTCAAGGTCGATCTGAATATTGCCGACAACTGGATGGATATGAAATAAACCGGATGAAACCTCTAAAAACCCCAAAACTCCGCGTTACGCGGCCGATCCAAAATACCATTTACGTATAATTTAAACTCCGTTTTTATCCCGGCCGCAAGCCTCGATTTTGGAGTTTTTAGAGGTTCCCGGATATCATTTTGCCTTGGCGGGAAAAGAAGTGTATTTCTATAAATTTACATTGATTCAAATTTATAGAAGTGAGATTCTATAAATCGCATAACGGGGCAAAGCGCGGACAATGGTAATCAGAGAAAAATATTTGGAATTGTTGCGGGCGTATCGGGAAAAACGGCTGATAAAGGTCGTTTCGGGCATTCGTCGCTGCGGCAAGTCAACGTTGCTCGAAATGTTTCAGCGGGAATTATTGGCCGGCGGATTGGAGACGCGTCAAATCATCTCGCTGAATTTCGAAGATATGGCGTTTCGGAATTTGCTCACTGCCGACACGCTCTATGACCATATAGAAAAGCGGATCGCCGATGCAAAAATGAACTACATTTTTCTCGATGAAATTCAAATGGTGGCCGATTTTGAACGCGTCGCCAACAGCCTTTTCATCAAAAAAAATGTGGACTTGTACATCACGGGATCAAACGCTTATTTCCTTTCATCGGAACTTGCGACGCTGCTTACAGGTCGTTATATCGAGATAAAAATGCTGCCGTTTTCGTTTAAGGAATACGTTTCGGCGTTTCCGCAACCGCTTGACCTTCAGCAGGCATACGAAAAATATGTTGAATTCGGCTCATTTCCGCAGTCGGTCGAATTGTACAGGGAGAATCCCGCCCTGGTATCGAAATACTTGCAGAGCGTTTACGATACGGTGATCTACAAGGATATCGTTGCGCGAAAAAATATAAAAAACACCATGATCCTGCAGGACGTGACAAAATTCCTTTTCGACAACATCGGCAACGTCACCGCTTCCAAGCGAATCGCCGATTATCTCACGGCGCATCAGCGAAAAACGTCCTATCACACGGTCGAAAGCTACATATCAGCACTGGCGGACAGCTTTGTGATTTATCCCCTCAACCGCTTCGACATCAAGGGAAAGACCATATTGCAGACCCTGAAAAAATACTATGTCGTCGATATGGCTTTTCGGCGTTTGCTGTCCGATGCATCGCCTGCGGACTATGGCAATGTACTGGAAAACGTTATATTTCTGGAATTGATCAGGCGTTATGACAAAGTATGGATCGGTAAAAACCGTGACAGCGAAATTGATTTCGTGGTGAAGGACACCGATGGGTATATCTATTTCCAGGTAGCTCTTACAGTCAGGGACGAGAAAACCAAAAAACGCGAACTCGCCGCTTTTGGCGTAAGGGACAACTACAAAAAAATTCTGCTGACAATGGATCCCGAAGAAGGCTCAATTGACGGAATTTTGCAGAGGAATGCCCTTAAATGGCTTTTAGAATGAGACAAATTGCCTCCTCTGGCCAGTCATCAAGGAAACGATAAAGCATCATTAAGGGCGCAACTATGAAAGACGAAGAATTAAAAAAACGATTCAAAGCTGCAATCTTTATTTTCATACTCGTATCCGCGTTTACGGGTTTTCATACGGGCGCGGTTGATTCGGTCATCTCGAATTATTTTAAGGAAGCGTACGGCACGACGGCGCAGCAGCGCGGCTTAATAGAGTTTCCGCGCGAACTGCCCGGAATTTTTTCTCTTTTTGTCATCGCCGCATTTTCATTTCTGCGGGATATAAGAACGGCAATCATTGCGCAGGCGCTTGGCGCCATCGGCATGGCCGCGCTGGGGTTCTTCCATCCGGGTTTTGGAATCATGCTGGTTTTTCTCTTTGTCTTTTCGCTCGGGCAGCATATGTTCATGCCTCTCGGCGACAGCATCGGGCTTTCGCTGGCGAGCAAAAACAATATGGGGAGAATCCTCGGACTGTTCAACAGCGCGCGCATGGCCTTTGGGATGATTGCCGGACTCGTCTGTTTTTTCGGGTTCCGTTCGGGGTTTTTCAATTTCAATACGCCGGTGCTGGTTTATGCGATTTGCGCCATAGCTTTCATCGCGTGCGCGATTTTATTGATGGCGATGCATGCGCGGATCGGCGTTGAAATTGAGAGCCGGACGGAAGCCTCCAGAATGGTTTTTCGCAAGGAGTATATTCGATATTATGTGATTTGCGCGCTCTTTGGCGGCCGCAAGCAGATCATGTATGTATTCAGCCCCTGGGTGCTGATAGAACTCCTTGGTTTTAAAACCGATACCATGTCGATCATAGGCGTCATAGGTTCTTTTATCGGCATCTTCTTTATCCCCCTGATAGGCAAAATGATCGACCGTCTGGGCTGCCGATTTACCATGATAATCGAGGCCGGTTGTTTTGTAGTGATCTATATCGCTTACGGCCTGCTCAGTAAATGGGTTAACGAACCGGCTGTCGTTGTCGCCGGCATGGGGATGTTTTTCGTATATGTTCTCATCATCTTCGACAGGATGTCCGGACAGTTCTACATGGTGCGCTCAATCTATTTAAAGTCGATCGCAATCAAGCCGGAAGATGTTACGCCTTCTCTCTCGACCGGCATGGCGATCGACCACGGCCTTGCGATAATCGGAGCGTTTCTCTGCGGCATTGTTTGGGACGTCTGGGGGCCGGAGTACGTTTTTGTCATCGCGGCCGTCTTGTCGGCGGCCAATATGATCGTCGCCTACGGCGTAAAAAAGGATGCGGTCATCGACAGGCCAACGAACCCGGCATAAGGAAATTGGCCGCAGACCAGTTTTAGCGCCATGCGGTTTCTTGTAAATCTAAAGATATTAGAGCAA
>JAIRVC010000143.1 GCA_031254095.1 Acidobacteriota bacterium | reverse complement strand
GAAGCGGCGGCAATGCTGCTTGACGGCGGTGGCGCTTACCGTTGTTTTTGCGGCGTGGATGACGGCCGCAGAAACTATCCGGAAAACGCGGAACGGGCGGAACACGAATGCGCGGCGCTCTCCAAAGAAACTTCCGAACGCCGGGCCGCCGCGGGCGAACCTTTCGCCATACGTTTTCGGGTTCCGCCCGGCAGGACATCCTTTGCCGACATGGTTATGGGAAAAATTGAAGTAGAAAATTCCATTCTTGAGGATTTCGTGCTGCTGCGTTCCGACGGCGTTCCGACCTACCACCTGAGCGTTGTGACCGACGATATTGACATGGAAATCACCCATGTAATCCGGGGCGCGGATCATATTTCCAACACGCCGAAACAGATTCTGCTATACCGCGCCGCCGGACGGCTCGTTCCGGAATTCGCGCATCTTCCGCTGATTCTCGGCCCGGACAAGCAACGGCTTTCAAAGCGTCACGGCGCGACTTCGGTAATGGCCTACGCTGACGACGGCTGCCTGCCTGAAGCGTTTTTCAATTTCCTTTCGTTGCTGGGCTGGTCTCCGGGCGACGACCGCGAAATTTTTACCCGCGATGAACTGACGTCGCTTTTTTCCCTGGAAGGAGTCGGAAAAGCCAACGCGGTTTTCGGTCTCGAAAAACTCGACTGGTTCAACAGCCAGTATTTGCGCAATATGCCGATTGACGAACTGCGCAGGCTGGCGATTGCAAACCTGAAAGCTTCCGGAACGTGGAGCGATACGCCTGATCTTCCCGTTCCCCTCGTTTACATGGATGCCGCGCTGGAGCTTGTACGGCCGCGCGCGCGTAAAACCGGCGATTTTTCAGGAAATTTCCGGGCGTTTTTCACCGATGATTTTTCCTACGACGAAACCGCCGCCGCGAAATTTCTGCCGGATCCAAGGCTTGGGGACCTGATTCCCGTTTTACTCGAAAAATACGCCGCTTCGCGGGAGTTCACCCTGCAATCAACCGAAGCTGACCTGCGCGGCGTTGCCGAAGGGGGCGGAGTCAAAGCCGGACTTCTGATTAACGCCCTGCGCGTCGCTCTCACTGGCCAGGGGGTAGCCCCCGGCCTTTTTGAAGTCATGCAGGTGCTTGGCCGGGAACGCACGCTGGCAAGGATGCGGCGGCTCCGCGGGTTTTATGAGGGAAGGGAATAAAACCGCCGATACGCATGGGAGGAACTGTTAAAATGGACATTCGCGGCGCATCGCCTGCAAGCGCGATCATTTGAAAAACGATGCCATTTTATGGCATTCCATAGTAAAATCAACATTTGCGAGCGCGAAGATGATTTGCCCTTTCCCGTCAAATCCGGATATTTCATATGGGAACCTCTAAGAAAACGCTGATAAATTGCCTGAGCGGTCGATCCAAAATGCTAATTTACGCAAATGTAAACTCCGCTTTTGTCCCGGCCGCAAGCCTTGATTTTGAAGTTTTTAGAAGCTCCCATACTTTTTAGCGGCATGGACTTTCAGGAAATAGGAATATACGCAAAGGAATGTTTCCGGGACGAGCCTCCGCCCTGCGCCTGCGGCTGTCCGTTTGGTCTTGACGTGCGCGATCTTGTTGCGAAGGCGCGAAAAGGACGCTACGGAAGCGCGGCGCGCGCCTATAGCGACGCCGTGTTGTTTCCGGGCATCGTCAGCGCGCTCTGTTTATCGCCATGCCGGAACGTCTGCGTGCGCGAAGTAACGCCGGGCGGAGGCGGCGCGGTTGATCTGCGGAAGATCGAACAGGATCTGATCGCCAAAGCCGGACGGCGCGCCGCGGTTCGATACGCGATTCCCCCAAAAACCGAAAAAATCGCCGTCATCGGAGCGGGTCTTTCGGGTCTCGCCTGCGCTTGGCGTCTCGGCTCGAAAGGCTACCGCGTGACGCTGTACGAAGCTTCCGATCGCGCCGGCGGAAGCGTCCGCGGGAGCGCGCTTTCCGATGACGTCATAGACGCCGATATTGACAGCCTGATGGGGTCAATCAATTACGACCTGCGGCTCGGAGAGCATATTAGTGATATAGCGCCTCTGCTTGCAGAAAACTCCGCTGTTTATGCGGCAACGGGAAAAAGAGGCGCGGATTTTGGACTCCTTGACGGTTGGGACAGCCGGACGCTCGCGTCCGCGACGCCCGGCGTTTTTATCGGTGGTTCGGCGACGCTGCATTCGGCGGATCCTAATGTCGCGGACGTAATCGAAAACGGTCTGCGGGCGGCGAGCGCGATTGAGGAATTTCTGAAAACCGGCCGCAACGAGGGCAACGGGCCTCTCTTTAACAGGCCGCGTATAAATGAAAAGTTCTACTCGCTTGGATATGATTTTGACGCGGAAAGACCGGCGGAATCCGCGGACGGCTGTGCCGCCGAAGCTTTTCGCTGTCCAGGATGCAACTGTTCCAAATGTATTGACGCCTGTACGATGATTCGCCATTTCCGGCAGAATCCCAAACGCATCGCGGCCGATCTTGGCGTTACCTTGCTGCCGGTCGATGAAAAAATCAAACATGTAGCTTCGCGGATGCTCAATAGCTGCAATCTTTGCGGCCTGTGTGCCGCCGTCTGCCCCGTTGGCGTGGATACCTGCGCGGCCATGCGTGAAAGCCGGAATATTCTAAAGGGGAACGGACATCTGCCCGCCGCCTATCACGATTTCTGGATGGCCGATATGGAATTTTCCATGTCGGAAGAAGCGTACCTGCTTACGGCGTCCGACCGCGCTCCGGCAAGACTGCTGTTTTTTCCCGGCTGTCAGCTAACGGCTTCGCTGCCTGATGTTGTCGAAAGCGCATTCGCGCATATCCGGCGCGCCGAACCGGGCGCGGCGATGCTTCTTTCCTGCTGCGGCGTTCCCGCAGACTGGGCGGGAGAAAAAGCGGCGCTGGCAAAAGCCGTCGCGAAAATTCGGGCGGGCTGGGAAAGCCTTGGCCGGCCGATGTTTTTGTACGCCTGCGGCGCATGCCGGAAAACCTTTGAAAAATATCTGCCTGAAGCCAAAGGAATTCTAGTTTACGAATGGCTGGCCGGACAAAAAAACCGGCCAGAGTCTGGATCTGAAAAATATCGGAACCGGCGCGCCTGCGTTTACGATCCATGCAACTGCCGCGAAGACGCGAATGGAAGATCCGCGGTGCGGCAGCTTGCGCGGGAAGCGGGATATAAAATCGCGGAAATCGCGTCCGGCGGAGAAAAAGCCGCCTGCTGCGGATTCGGCGGACAGATTTATTCGGCTAACCCCGGCCTCGTAGAAAAGATTTTGCTGGAAAGGACAAGCGCTTCGGAATTGCCGTACATAACGTACTGCGCAAACTGCCGTGATCTTTTCCTGTCAAAAGAAAAAGAGAGCCGCCACATTCTGGA
>JAIRVC010000397.1 GCA_031254095.1 Acidobacteriota bacterium | reverse complement strand
TATAAAATAGCAAGGTTCTTTCAATCCCATTTTTGTGACAATGAAATTGCCGCCTGCGCCAAACAGGTTTTCATATTCGCTTTCGTCAAGCACCAGAATATAAGGCGAAGCAAGAGATTTAAACTCTTGCATTGCTATTTGCAATGTTTCCTCTGACCGGGAATGGAATCCACAATATTTATAATCGTTACGATTGGTTGTCTTTTTTGCCTTTAGTTGGTACAACTCATCCAAGCGACAATTTGGATAGTTTTTATTTACCGCGATATCGAAATAACGAGATAAGCTGGCGCATATTTTACCCAGTAATACTAAATAAATATTATCAGTCGCCTTTCTCAGCAGCTTTATATCCGGCGTGTTGCTGATAACGTGTTCCGGCATCCCGAATATCTGGTTATTCGCGATGTTATCCATTAC
Organism: Acidobacteriota bacterium; assembly: GCA_031254095.1. GTDB lineage: Bacteria > Acidobacteriota > UBA6911 > UBA6911 > UBA6911 > UBA6911. The sequence goes on along the minus strand of JAIRVC010000397.1, from coordinate 2,674 downwards.
GGATGAGGCGTTCAGGTTTTTCGTCAATTTGGCGATATCGTCCGTCAGGCGCTGGAAAGAAGCGGAGGCAAAGGCCTGGGGGATATTGCTTTCGGCCAGTATCGACGACAGGGAAGGCGCGGATTTGCCGTCTTCGGATTTTACGCGGGCATTTTTCATTGAGCTGAAATTTCGTATCATGCCGGCGATAAAGTCGCTGCCCGTTTTTTCCTTAGGCCGGACTATTCTGCCATTTTCAAATCGGGATGATCTGAATTTTTTATTTTTCAGCGATCTGTTTACATTGACGCTCAACAGACGCTGACGCAATTCATGGTTCAGCGCGTTGACGGCCTCGACCTGTTTCCACGCCCGGTTTACAAACTCCTCCTGGTGCGTCTGCACGGTTCTCCTGCCCAATCCCGCCGCCGCGCGATAATGAATGTCCAGATTGAGTTGCGACAACCATGGCGTGCCGCTTGTTTCATTGGCGGCTTCGTCAACGGAGGCCGCCATGATGTGCTTGCCGCCGTATACAGGCGGAACCACCCAGGGGTCATCGTCCCCGGCCTCGGCGCCTGCCGCCCCGCCGTTAATTTCAGTCCGGTTTTCCAGAAACACCGGACTCTTTGAAACAAGGTCTTTAAACCGCCGGTAAATTTCACCTTCGTCGCCGGAATTCCGCGGAAAAGGCTCTTTTTTCTTTTGACCCAGGCCGAGCGGCTGTGCCGCCGCGGGCATACCTATAACATCCCGCGCAGGGGCTTGATCGAAGAGATCGTAGTCCAGCCCCTCGCCCATGCGGCTTACGTCTATTTTGATATCGGCGTCAAAACCTCCGGCGATTTTCAGTTTACTCACCAGTCCGTCGAAACTGTCCTCGCCTGTTTTGAATGTCCAGTGATAATAAACCGGAAAATCCAGCGGCTGTTTAGGATGCTTATTTTTCTGGCCGTCAAGGCTTTCCTCCCAGGCCGGAGCCTGTGCGGCAATCCCCTGTAGCGCCTCGTCGTCATAACCAAGGCCGCGAAGCCTTCCAGTTTCAAACGCGGGAACGAGCAGGGCGTAATAATCCTTTTTTTCACTAAGTTTCGCCGCTTCATTGTTGTCCGGCCTCCTTGACGCGAGAAGGCGGGAAAGACCGGGTTCTCCGTCAGCCGCGCCCTGGGCGTGCGCCGATTTCCATGTGTCTTTCGGAGAAGGAAATATCGCCCTGTATTGCGCTTCTTCGCTTACGCGCAAAGCGGCATAAGCGCGCCCGTCGGACAGCCTGTAAATTGAACAAAGCGTTGTTTCACATACCAGCAGCGCAAGCCAGGGACGCAGCCTTTCGCCGTTTGGACGGGCGGGCGTATAGCGCCAGGGGAAATCAGGTTCCCAGAACTCAATATATGGATAGAACTGAACGGGAAAACCCGCGCTTCCAACTTTTGGCGTCACTTTCAGGATGGCTTCGGAACTGACGCTGACGATATCTCCCGGACCGATAAACTCCACTTCTTTTGTCTCGAAGATCGGGATTTCTTCCTTTTGCGCGTCTTTATCGACGGGAGGAGTTATCCCGTATTCCGCGTTTATCGACAGTATGGAACGCTGCCTGTTCGGCTGTTTATCGTTTTTAACATCGCCCAGGGCGTCAACATCTTCAATGCGGTTGCTTATCCCTTTTCGTATCCAGGGGAAATAGTATGTCGCTTCTGTTTTCATATTGGTTTACTTTCCCGAAAGCGTTTCCATCAGATCGTTAATCTTTTCACTCATATTTCCGTTAATTTTTTTGTCCATTTCGAGAGTATATCGTTTAAACCCGTTCGTCATTCTGCGGAACGACGCCTTCGAAGCGGGAGCTTTGCCGATCTTTTTGTTAAGGCGCCACCATTCGCTATTTCGTCCCTGTATCGCGTCCGGAGGCGTCGGCGCAGGCGGTTTAACCGCAGCCGCGCTCGTCCGGGTCGAAGCGGAAGACGCCCGTTTTTCAAGCGCGTCAACATACTCTTTCCATTTTTCCCAGGCCGCGTCGTCATAATCCAACTCCATGCGCATCGGGTCCAGCGCCGCCGCGTTGCCGGTTTCCATTCCGAAACTCGTTTTAAGAACGAATCCGGCCTTCATGTTTTCGTATGACGGCGCTTTGAGCTTTTCCTTCTCCGTAAGCGGGGTTATCAGCGATGGCGCGAATGAAGAAGTCGTTTCAGAATAACCTACATCTTTCCCGCCTATATTCACGTTTTTAAGTTTGATATTCAGAGCGTCGCCCGGGTGCGCCTCGCCGTAACGCAGCATATCCCGTTCGAGCGGCACGGCGTCCTGGCTGAAAGAGATCACGTCGGAGGGCTGCACGACCAGGTTTCTTATGACGCTGTATTCATCGCCGTCTTTTTCATCCTGAAATGGGTCGTCAATCCGGATCATGCCCACCAGTCCGTCAACGATGTCGCCCGAAATAGTCTTCCAATTGCCGTTTCTATGGAAATTCTCCGTAAAAAGCGGCACTACCTCGATATATTTCCTGCCGCTGATCGTCTGTTTCTTGCCCCATGTTTTATTAAAGTCAACGTTTACTTCAACGAACAGGAATTTGAAACTTGCCTTGCCTTTCGCGTTCCAGGGAGCGGGGCCGCTCAATTCCAGGGCGAGCTTAACCGAGGCCAGTGTCCAGCTTCCGCATTTTACAGCCAGACCCGCGCTGGTATCG
>JAIRVC010000297.1 GCA_031254095.1 Acidobacteriota bacterium | reverse complement strand
GCGGAAAGATTCTTCACAGCAGGACGAAGAGGCGATCCTCCCGGAAGTTCATGAAGGCGAGGAATTGAAGCTGCAAGCCCTTTTACCCGCCCAGTATTTTACGCAGCCTCCGCCGCGCTACAACGAGGCGTCGCTGGTCAAGGCACTGGAATCGCGGGGCATAGGGCGTCCAAGTACATACGCCTCTATTCTCAGCACGATACAGGATCGTGAATACGTGGATAAAACCGAAGGCAAATTCCGCCCGACCGAAACGGGCGAACTTGTGACCGATCTTCTTGTTGAAAGCTTCAAGGAACTTTTCGATTACGAGTACACCGCCAGAATGGAAGACGATCTTGACCGCATTGAGTCCGGGCGCGAAGCCTGGAAAAAGGCGTTAGGCGCCTTTTATGAACTCCTTGACGAACGCCTGAAAACCGCCAAAAAAGAAATGCGCAACGTCAAAACCGAGACGGTCGAAACCGACGAGGTATGCGAAAAATGCGGCGCGAAAATGGTCATCAAATGGGGGAAATTCGGGCGTTTTATGGCCTGCGCCGGCTATCCCGACTGCAAAAACACAAGGCAGATCGCGCCCGAAGGCAATGGCGCGGACGCTTCCAGCCCGGGCGATGCCGCGCAAGGCGCGCCGCAGGAAGAGATTCAGTGTGAAAAATGCGGCCGTCCGATGGTTTTAAAGCGCGGACGCTTTGGAGAGTTCATGGCCTGCTCCGGTTATCCGGAATGTAAAAACACCAAAAAGATCGTCAAATCGGCGGAAAGCATTGCCGTCAAGCAGGACATTCCGCTTGACGAGGACTGTCCCGCCTGCGGGAAAAAACTGGTGATCAAGCACGGCCGGTTCGGTGAATTTACCGCCTGTTCAAATTACCCCGACTGCAAATATATCAAGATGAAAACCACGGACGTGCGTTGCCCGAAAGAAGGCTGTACGGGCGAAATCCTTGAGCGCAAATCACGCCGCGGAAAAATTTTCTTCGGCTGCTCCAGTTACCCCGACTGCGACTTTGTGCTCTGGAACCGGCCGGTTCCGGAACCCTGTCCGCAATGCGGCGCGGCGTACACGATTACAAAAACCACCAAACGCTCCGGCACGGTACGCTCCTGCAATAGCGAAGGGTGCAAGTTTAAAGAATCCGTCGATCGGTAAAATCAGTGCTTCCTTGCCCATAACTTCATTCGAAGTTATCTCCAAAGATGGTTCACGCCTGATTTTTCTGACCACTGACTACTGACCACCGGCCGCCGTGAGGCGGCTTAATACCTGTTGTCAAAAATGCGCGGCGTTTTCTTTTCGCTGCGCGGCAATTCCCCCATGCCGACCGCTTTTGCCTTCGGTGTCATGCCGACCGCCGCCTTGAACTCGCGCTCCACCGTTTTTTCAAGCGCGCCGCGTTCCTCGTGAGTCGGCCGCGGCGTCTCAAAATACACAGTGACGATGTCCTTCCCGTTCATGTGATCTATCATGATCTGGTATTCGCTGCTTACGCCGTCCACGCCGGAAAGCAGTTCGTCCACGCGGCTGGGGTAAACGACCGTTCCCTTTACTTTTACCATGTCGTCCGACCGCCCGTCGATGGCCGCGATGCGCGGGTGTTCGCTGCCGCAGGCGCAGTCGCCCGGAACCTCGCGGGTAAGATCGTGCGTCCGGTAGCGTATAAGCGGCGCGCCTTCCTTTTGCAATGTCGTAATAACCAGCTCTCCGCGTTCGCCTTGCTTTACCCGTTTTCCGGTTGCGGGATCAATCAGTTCGTAAAACATGTAATCCGACCACATATGCATTGCCGAATCATGCATACAGTTGATGCCTATGCCCGGCCCGTAGATTTCCGTCAGGCCGTAAATATCGTAAAGCTCCACGCCGAGTTCGTCCGCAATCCGCGCGCGCATCTTTTTGCCCCAGCGCTCCGAACCGATAACCCCTTTTTTCAGTTTGATCCTGTTCTTTATTCCGCGCCGCTCGATCTCCTCGGCAAGCAGAAGGGCGTAAGACGAAGTCGCGGTCAGCACTGTCGTTCCCATGTCGATCATCATTTTGATCTGTTTATCGGTGTTGCCGGGACCGAGCGGAAGCGCCATAGCGCCTAAAAGCTCGGCGCCGAGCTGAAATCCTATGCCGGCCGTCCAGAGCCCGTAGCCGGGCGTAATCTGAATTTTGTCCTTCGATGTAATTCCGGCGTATTCGTAACAACGCTTGAACATTTTCGCCCAATCAAGAACGTCTTTTCTGGTATAGGGGATAATAACGGGCGTTCCGGTTGTTCCCGAAGAAGAATGAATGCGCACTATGCGTTCTTCCGGAACCGCGGCAAGTCCAAGCGGGTAGGCGTTGCGCAGATCCTCCTTATCCGTAAACGGCAGTTTCCTGAAATCCGCCTCGGTTTTAATGTCCTCCGGATGAATGTCCGCGAAATGTTTCTTGTAAAACTCGCTCTTTTTCGCGCGCCGTATGTTTTTCCTGATTTCCGCAAGTATGTTTTCCGTCATTTTCATGATTACTTTCCTGTAATGGCCGCACCGTAACGTAAGGCGGCAATGTTCATCGCGAGAAATTTCGCGTCAAGTTTTTCCGCAAGCGCCGCTTCGATTTCATTAAAGCCGAATGGGAACGCCCCAAGCGCGGCCGCTGCGCCTAAAAGCGCTATGTTGACGCTACGCGCGCCGCAGTTTTTAATAATGTCTTCGCCTGAAACAAAATGCGCGCCGGTATGTTCTTTCAGCCATGCCGCGGCCGCCGAGCCGTCATAATCGCCTTTTACCGCGGGAATTATCGGGCGGTCGCAGACGACAAACACCCCGCCCGGTTTCAGAAAGTCAATCGCCCTTAGAGCTTCGCCCGGCTCAAAAGCAAGAATGACATCGGCGCGCCCCAATGGAATAAGCGGCGACGCTATGTCTTTTCCCATGCGCACATGGCTTGTTACGCTGCCGCCGCGCTGCGCCATTCCGATTGTCTCGCTGCCGCGCACGTCAAATCCCGCCGCCATGGCCGCCGTGCCGATAACGCGCGCCGCGAGCACCGTTCCCTGTCCTCCGACGCCCGTAATCAGACAGTTGGTTTTTTCCGCAAATGTCCGGGTTAAAGGCTGCGTGAGCGAATCGCGCGGGTTCATTGCGCCACCTCGCCGTCGTGACGCGAAACAATGGCGTCAAAACGGCAGACATTCCGGCAGAGTCCGCAGCCTGTGCATAACGTCGCGTCAATGACGGCTTTTTCGTCCGCTCCCGCGGAGATCGCGGGACAGCCGAGTTTTTTGACGCAGATTCCGCAGTTGCGGCATTTAGCGGATAAAACCGTGAGAGCGTTTCCTTTGGGAACGATATTGACACAGGGGCCTTCAAAAATAATGACGCGCGTGCCTTTCAGATCAGCGGCGCGCGCCGCCGCCGTTTTTGCCGCCGCCGTATCGAAAGGGTCCACGCGCCGTATGTCATCCGCGCCGATTCCCTTTACGAGGTCATAAATCGAAACCTGCTTTGCGCGCAAGCCCATAAGCGTCCGCGTCATGCCGGGGTGCGGCTGGCCGCCGGTCATCGCCGTCGTGCCGTTGTCGAGTATCACGATTACAACATCGGCGCCGTTGTAAACCGCGTTTATAAGGCCGGAAACGCCGGTGTGAAAAAAGGTCGAATCTCCGATAAACGCGAATTGCACGGCGTCCGGTTCCGCCCTGTCGAGTCCTTGCGCCATCGTAATGCCCGCTCCCATGCAAAGGCAGGTGTCTACCATGTCGAGCGGTTTGGCGTTGCCGAGAGTGTAACAACCGATGTCGCCCGAAAAAACGGCGCGCCGCCCCGCCATGGCCTCCTTGACCGCGAAAAACGCGCCGCGGTGCGGACAGCCCGCGCAAAGAACGGGAGGCCGGATCGCAAGCGCGGGCGTTTCAGCCGGTATATCGCGCCCCTGCTTTTCGCCGGCCTCGGCGTTCAAGCCATTATTCAAATCAAGGAAATTGGAAATGGTTTTTACCAGAGCCTCAACGGTGTTTTCGCCCGCGAGCGGCAGATCGTCAGTGCCCTTGCCGCGAATCTTTATTCTTTTGCAGTAAAGCCCGCAAAGGCGTATGAGCGCGTCTTCGATAACCGGGTCGAGTTCCTCAACAACGAGCGCCTCATCAAGCCCGTCAAGAAAACGAACGCCGAGATGTTCGGCGAAAGGAATGGTTCCTATCTTGAGCACACGGATATTTTTTACGGCATCGCCAAAGCCGCGTTCTTTGAGAATTTCAAAAGCTTCAAGCACATAGCGATAGCTTACGCCGCCCGCCGCTATCCCTTTTTTCGCGCGCGCGAAATCGCCTGTAATGCCGCTGTATAGCGTCAGCTCTTTTGAAAGCCGCCGCAGCGTCATTTCGATGGCGGGTTTGTTCTTATACGCCAGCCTCGGAAAGATGACCCAGCGGCCGTCGTCTTTTGAAAACCCCTCAATCGTCCGGCGCGGCAGTTCCGGTGGAAGCTCCACCGAGGCATAGCTGTGGCAGACGCGCGTGGTGGGGCGCAGTATTACAGGGCGGCCGATTTCTTCCGAACACGCGAAGGCGTCGGCGACCATCGCGCAGGCTTCCTCCGGAGTCGATGGATCGAAGACCGCCAGTTTCGCGAACTGTCCGAAGCGGCGCGTATCCTGCTCGTTCTGTGACGAGATCGGGCCGGGATCGTCAGCGACGACGACGACCATCCCCGCTTTGACGCCGATGTAATTCAGGTTTATAAGCGGGTCTGAAGCGACATTGAGGCCGACCTGCTTCATTGTGACCATTGACCGGGCCCCGGCGATCGCCGCGCCGGCCGCGACTTCAAGCGCGGACTTTTCGTTTACCGACCATTCGGCGTAAACGCCTCCGGGGCGCAGCCTCGCGATTGTTTCAAGTATTTCCGACGAAGGAGTTCCCGGATAGCCCGTCGCCACGACGACCCCGGCGCGGATCGCGCCTTCCGCAATCGCCTCATTTCCCATCAGCAGCTTCTTCAACAATTCCGTTTCCTTCGCCAAAATTCGTCATTATAGCAGTTCGGACGAGCGGACGCAGGCGTCATTGCCTAAAACTCAGGGCTTTTTAATGCGCTCGCCCCGCTTTCCTTCTACGCAAACTTGCGCGTTTCGTCCGAGTCGCCTAAAATTATTTGTTTAATCACTGAAAGTGAGAAAGAGGTTTTATTCATGGTTAGTGAACCGCTCGCCAAATCGTATGAGCCCAAAGAGTTTGAACAGCGCTGGTACTCATTCTGGGAAAGCCGGGATTTTTTCAAGGCTGACGCCGCTTCCGAAAAACCGGTTTTTTCCATCGTCATTCCGCCGCCCAATGTTACCGGATCGCTGCACATGGGACATGCCCTCCAGCATACGCTGCACGACATTCTCGTGCGATGGAAGCGCATGAACGGCTTTAACACGCTTTGGCTGCCGGGAACCGACCACGCCAGCATCGCCGTTCACTACGTTCTCGACAAGCAGTTGGAAGAGCAGAAGAAGAGCCGCTTCGATCTCGGCCGCGACGAATTTATGCGCATCGCCTGGGAGTGGAAAAAAACAAGCGGCGGAACCATCCTCAACCAGATGCGGCGCATGGGCGTCTCCTGCGACTGGAGCCGCGAGCGTTTCACTATGGACGAAGGCTTGTCGCGCGCCGTCACGGAGGTTTTCGTCCGACTGTACGAGGAAGGGCTGATCTACCGCGGCGAGTATATAGTCAACTGGTGTCCGCGCTGCAAAACCGCGATTTCCGATCTCGAAGTCGTCTACAAAGCCTCTCAGGGACATCTCTGGCACATCAAATATCCGGTCATCGGGAGCGATGAATGCCTGACGGTGGCGACCACCCGCCCGGAGACGATGCTGGGCGACACCGCCGTTGCCGTGCATCCGGACGACGAACGCTACACGCATCTGGTCGGTAAAAAAGTTTTGCTTCCCGTGATGAACCGTGAAATTCCCATAATAGCGGACGGCTTTGTCGATCGGGAATTCGGAACCGGCGTTGTAAAGGTGACGCCCGCTCACGACGCCAATGACTATGAGGCCGGCCTGCGCCACGGACTTGAAAAAATCACGGTTATAGACGATGCGGGTTTTATGACGGAAGCCGCCGGCGATTACAGGGGAATGGATAGGTACAAGTGCCGGAAACTTCTGGCAGAACGTCTGGAGCGTGAAGGGTTTCTCGAAAAGCTTGAAGATTACGAACACAACGTCGGCCAGTGCGACCGCTGCTCGTCGGTTGTTGAGCCTAAAAGTTCCATCCAGTGGTATCTGAAAGTTGCTACTTTGGCAAAACCGGCGATTGAAGCCGTCGAAAGCGGACGGATTTGCTTCGTCCCCGACAATTTCAAAAAACGCTACTTTGAATGGATGTACAACATCCACGACTGGTGCATCTCGCGGCAGCTCTGGTGGGGGCATCGCATCCCCGCCTGGTATTGCGACGCCTGCGGAAAAATCGTCGTTGCGCGCGAGACGCCGGAAAAATGCCCGACATGCGACGCGGCGCTGCGGGCGGAGACCGACATTCTCGACACATGGTTCAGTTCCGCGCTCTGGCCGTTTTCAACTCTTGGCTGGCCGGACGACACCGGCGATCTGCGCGCGTTTTACCCGACCGATACCCTGATCACGGGGCCGGACATAATCTTTTTCTGGGTAGCCCGCATGATAATGATGGGGCTGAAATTCGCGGGCGAAATTCCCTTCGGGCAGGTACATATAAACGGCATCGTCCGCGACGCGCACGGCAAGAAGATGAGCAAGACCAAGGGAAATATTATCGAGCCGCTCCAGCTTATCGACGAATACGGCGCGGACGCGGTGCGTTTTACGCTGTCGTCAATGGCCGTGCCGGGAACCGACATTCCGTTTTCGCCCGACCGCATGAAAGGCTACAGCGCCTTTGCCAACAAAGTCTGGAATGCCGCGCGCTTCGTGCTTATGAATCTCCGCGAGGAAGACGACGCCGCGCAGGCGGCCGAAGTTGAAGAACTGGCTGGCGCGGGGCGCGGCACAATGCCGCTTGAGGATATCTGGATATTACACCGCACGAACAGAACGGCGGCGGAAATATCCGAAGCGCTGGATAAATTCCGCTTTCATGAGGCTTCCGCGCTGATCTATCAGTTCATATGGCACGAGCTGTGCGACTGGCATATCGAACTGGTCAAGCCGGTGCTGACAAATCCCGAAGCCGCGCGGGAAGAGAGAACGCCGCGTATAAAGGTTCTGCTTCACGTTTTCGATTGCGCCCTGCGGATGCTGCATCCTTTTATGCCTTTTATCACGGAGGAAATATGGCAGAAGCTGCCGCATCGTGGCGAATCGCTTATGACGCAGCCGTTCCCGCAATTCCGCGAAGCGTTTGATAATCCCGCCGCCGCCGGAAAAATGCAGGATCTAATGGAGCTTATCGGCGATATCCGTTCTCTGCGCGCCGAAATGAATATCGATCCCAAACGCCGCATGGACGCCTGCCTGATAGTCAGGAAAGAAGATGACCGCAGCCTGGTTGAGCAAAACATGTCGCGCCTGCTCACGCTCGCGCGCCTCAACAGCGTCGATTTCTGCGAAGTCGTAGCGGGCGGCTGGCTGAGCGGCGTTTCAAAACTGGGCAGCTTCGGCATCGACGTGCGCGGCGCCATCGACATCGGCGCGGAGCGAGCGCGCCTTGAAAAAGAAATAGAGAAACTTAAAACGGAAATCGACAAGGTATTAAAAAAAATCAGCAGTCATGAATTCGTTGCCAGGGCGCCCAAAGAGATTGTCGAAGAAAACCGTGCCCGCTACGAAGAAATGACAGGGAAATATAATAAATTGGAAATCAACCTTAAACGCCTGGTTTCCGCGCAGTCACAATTATGATCAAATATCCATTTATTTTAACCGATCTGGCGCATGTAGGGAGCCAGGGACTGGCCGTCAGCAATGAACCATGGTTTCAGGATGAACTGGCGCTGTGCCGCGAATGGGGCTTCCCGTTAATGATCAATGACGGCCGCGTCCGGATCGGATACGACGATGAAACGCTCATTCCATGCTGGATTCAGGATGAAACGCCGGCGATTGCATGGAACGGACTGCGCGTTAACGGTTTTTTACGCCTGGATTCAACCAATCGCGAAGCGTACGATCGGGCGCGCGCGGGCGCACTGGAAGGAACTTTGGTCTATTCGGAAACACAGACGGCGGGAAAGGGGCGACTTGCCCGCAACTGGTTTTCGATCGCCGGAAAGGGCATTTATCTCAGCCTTATTCTTCGCCCTGTCCAGCAGTTGAAATTCTGGCCGATCCTGACGCATGTCGCCGCCAACGCGCTTATTTACGCTTTAAGAAGTATCGAGCGCGACATGAACTTTCCAAAAACGCTCGAAATTGATCTGAAATGGCCGAACGATGTGCTGCTGTCGGGAAAAAAATGCGCCGGCATTCTGCTTGAAACGCTGACGCCCGAAAAAGACAATGCGGCGGCGATTATCGGCGTCGGAATAAACGTGCATCCGGGAAGCGTACCGGAAGATCTCGCCGGCGAGGCCGTCTGCCTGGACGACGCGGCGGGCGTCACCATCCCGCGCCGCCGCCTGTTTGTACGGTTTTTGAAGTATTTTCAGCATGGCTACAGGTTGTTTCAGGAAGGACGGGTCGAGGAAATCCTGGAACTATGGAAAGGGTTTTCCTCAATGTGGAACGGCGCGCAGGTTACGCTTTTTGAAAGAAACCAGACGCGGGACGCCGTAACCTGCGGCCTTGACGAAATTGGCGCGTTGCGCGTGCTCTTTGCGGATGGAAGCGTCGAAACGGTGCTGGCCGGCGATGTGCGTACTAGAGTGGGTAGTTAGTGGCTAGTGGCTAGTGGTTAGCAATAACAGCGGGCTGATTTACGGCGGTCAGTAGGCAGTGATTAGAAAAGGTATAAGGCATGTTCTTTTTTAAAAAATCCCAAAAAGAAGAAACTCCGGAAAAAAAGGCCGGACTGCTCGCGAGAATGAAAAACGCCCTCAGCGCGACGAAGGAAAATCTCGTCAGTAAAATTGAGGCGGCGCTGGGGAGCATTTCCGCTATAGACGAAAACGCGCTTGACGAGCTGGAAGGAACGCTGCTCGGCGCCGATCTGGGCGCGGCGGTTACCGACCGCATCATGACGGCCATTCGGGATCAATACAAAAAAGGACAGCTCAAATCGCCGGATGACGCTAAAAACGAAATTCGCAATCAGCTTATAACCATTCTCAGCGCCCGCGCGTCCGACGCGCCGGATGGCGCCGCGGAACCGGAAGCGACTCCGCAGGTTTGGATGATTGTGGGCGTAAATGGCACGGGCAAAACAACCACGGTCGGCAAGCTCGCGGCGCGTCTCTCAGGCGAAGGGCGAAAAATGCTGATCTGCGCGGCGGACACATTCCGCCCGGCGGCGATCGAACAACTGGCGGTGTGGGCGGAACGATCAGGCGCGGATCTGATCAAGAGCAAAATCGGCGCGGATCCATCGGCCGTGCTGCACGACGCGCTGGCCGCGGCCGCCGCGCGGGGAAGCGATCTTGTGCTGATCGACACGGCCGGACGCCTGCACACGAAAAGCAATCTTATGCAGGAACTTGAAAAAATGCGCCGCGTTGCCGGGAGGAAAATTCCGGGAGCGCCCCATGAAACTCTTTTGGTGGTGGACGCAACGACGGGACAGAACGGTCTTAATCAAGCCCGTGAATTTATGAAATTTACCGGTATTACCGGCCTTATCGTGACAAAGCTCGACGGCACGGCAAAAGGCGGCGTCCTTTTTGGCATCTGTCAGGAGCTGAACATTCCCGTGCGCTACATCGGCATCGGAGAAACGCTTGAAGACCTTTTGGAATTCTCTCCGGAAAACTTCATCGATTCGCTGTTCAGGTAGAGAGAAAAGGAAGCGCCGATAACATGTTTGCGCAATATTAATCCCGGTTTCTCTCACGCGCGATCTTGAAAAAATCCCACTGGCGGAGGCAAAACCAGTGCGCATGAGATTGAAAAGATTTTCAGGGACAGACAATAAAAATCTGCATCATCGGGTTAATGTGTGCATCATATAAATGGACAATGATGCCGATATGACCAAGCGGATGAGATTGAAACCATGAGGACTTTCGATTACCAGGATGCGCCAATCCGCTTGCTGACGCCAGAAATCGTGAGCCTG
>JAIRVC010000286.1 GCA_031254095.1 Acidobacteriota bacterium | reverse complement strand
TACAGGCAGGGCTGGCGCTGCCGGCGGCCGCCGGACTGACTTCACAAGGCGGCTTGAACGCCGTGTTTCAGGGTTCACCAAAGGTGGAGTATCGCACGCTTGGCAAAACGGGACTCAAGGTAAGCAGCGTCGGCTATGGTATCGGGTTTAATCCTGTTGCCGAAGTTGTCTCCAAAGCGCTTGATATGGGCATCAATTATTTCGACACCGCGCGCTCTTACGCCGACAGCGAAAAGGTCTTTGCCGGGCTCATTAAAGGAAGAAAAAGAGATAGCATCGTTATGGCTACCAAATCGTCATCGCGTACGAAAGAAGCCATTCTGAAGGACATGGACACAAGCCTTTCGGTGCTCGGTATGGACTACGTCGATATATGGCATCTGCACGGGCTGGATACGTGGCCCAATATTCCGGACGAAGCCGTTGAAGCGAAGCAGGAATGCAAGAAATCCGGAAAAGCCCGTTTTATCGGATTCAGTTGCCATGATCCTAACAAGATGGTCGACTTCGTCCTGAAAACAAAAACGTTCGATGTTATTCAACCCACCTATAGTTTTGCGATCGGCGCCTATTATCGCGACGCTGCGATTAAGCGGCTGCACGATGCCGGAGTCGGCATTATAGCCATGAAAGTAGTTGTGGCGCTGTCCGGACTTAATCTTAAGAGCGTTGATAATCCTACGGCCCGGCCCAATGGGGACGGCCCGGTTGCCGGCATTAAATGGGTGCTTAATAATCCGGCTATCAGTACGACGGTTCCGTTTATGCGAACCATTCCCGAACTTGAGATGAACTTCCGGGCAATGTCCGAACCGTATACGGACGCCGACGAAAAACTGCTGTTTGTGTTGAATGAGCAGATTCGGCCATATTATTGCCGCATGTGTTATTCCTGCTCGGGCGTATGCCCCAAAGGGCTGCCCGTGGCGGATATGCTGCGTTTTCTGGCTTACAACGATTTCGCAGGTAATTACTACCAGGCGAAATCGAATTTCAGGGAGCTTGCGAAGGAAATCAGGGACGTGCGCTGCAGCGACTGTTCCGCCTGCGCAATTCAGTGCCCGAACGGCGTGCAGGTGCAGAGCCGCCTTTGCCGGGCGCAGGAACTTCTGGCGTAGCGGCGGTGCCCGCCCGGATATTTTATAAAAATTTGAAATATCCGGGTTGGATGTCAAAATTTTTTATTGAATTATTGAGTTGAGGTTGCCGGTCATGACAAACAGCGTTTTTCGAAAAACAATCAGAACGGGATTGACGTTCGGCGGCGCTCTGGCGACAGCCGCGATTTTTTTTCACATAGTCGTGCTTTCGGCGCAGGAAAAAGTCATTCCTGAACACGGCAGTTTTACGGACTGTCAATCGTGCCATCAGGAAAAATATAAAATAAAGACATCAGGATAATTAAGGCAGCCATCAAGTAATTTTTGATTTTCTATCTATTTTTTTAACACCGGCTAATATCATCATGGGTTCATCGCGCCGCGTGAACCGGGGAATTAATATGACGCACACCAGCGCGCTTTTGACCGACCTTTACGAACTGACCATGATGGCCGGCTATCTCGATCAGGGCAAAGCCGGCGACACGGCGGTTTTTGACCTGTATTTCCGCCGCAATCCCTATGGCGGCGGTTATGCCGTGGCCGCGGGACTGGAAGACGCCATTAGGATCGTACTGGAAATGCGCTTCAGCGGCGACGATATACGGTATCTGCGCTCACTGCGCTCGCCGCGCGGAAACCAGACCTTTCCCGACGCTTTTTTAGACTATTTGTCGCGCTGGCGTTTCGGCGGCGAAATATCGGCGGTTCCCGAAGGAACGGTGGTCTTTTCGCATGAACCGCTCATGCGTGTGCGCGGACGCGTTATGGAATGTCAGCTGATCGAATCCGTGCTGCTCTGCCACATCAATTTTCAGACGCTGATCGCAACCAAGGCCGCACGCATATGGGAAGCGGCGCGGCGCGCGCCCGTGCTGGAATTCGGCCTGCGCCGGGCGCAGGGGCCCGATGGCGCGATAAGCGCCGCGCGCGCGGCAATGGTCGGCGGCGCGGACGCAACTTCCAACGTCCTTGGCTCGGCGAACTTTGACGTACCGGCAAGGGGGACGCACGCACACAGCTGGATACAGTCGTTTGAAACCGAACTGGAAGCCTTCCGCGCCTACGCGGCGCTCTTTCCGGACGAATGTATCCTCCTTGTGGACACCTACGACACGCTAAAAAGCGGAATCCCCAACGCCATACAGGTCGGCAAAGAAATGCGCGACGCGGGACATCAACTGGCGGGCATTCGCATTGACAGCGGCGACCTGACATTCCTCAGCCAAAGGGCGCGGCGCGCTCTGGACGCGGCGGGACTTGATTACGTAAAAATCGTCGCTTCAAATGATCTTGACGAATACATCATCTCCGACGTACTGGCGCAGGGAGGCGAGATCGACATCTGGGGCGTGGGAACGCGCCTTGTCACCGGCGCGGGCGAGGCGGGCGGAGCGCTCGGCGGCGTATATAAAATGGCGGAGTACAACGGTCAGCCGAAAATCAAGATCAGCTCCAATCTGGAAAAGATGACCACTCCCGGCGTCAAAAAAATCGTGCGCTTTTACGATACGGAAGGATTGATGGAAGCCTACGCGCTGGCCGAAGATTCCGAAGATATTTCAAGTGGAGAAGTTCTCATTATTGATCCAGCCAATCCCCTTCGCCGCACGACAATGCGTTCGGAACGACGCGTGGAACTGATGGTTCCAGTAGTTGCGGCCGGAGAGCCCGTATATGAATTTCCTTCGCTTGAGCAGATTCGCGATCACAGAAAGCGCCAGCTTTCGGAACTGCATGAAAGCTACAAACGCCTCGTCAATCCGCACGAATACAAGGTGGGGCTTACGCAAAAACTCTGGAACCTGAAGGAATGCATGATCGCCGCCGTTTCAATGGCGGATTAAACTTCGGAAATAACAAGGACTGCTATGTGCGCTGTACTGCATACGATAATTTATGAAGATCTTGTCCGCCGCGCTTTGCTTGAGGATATTGGCCGCGGCGGGGATCTAACCACCGACGCCATCGTATCGGATCAGGATACGGCAACGGCGTCCATTGTCGCGCGAAAAGCCGGCCGCGTCGCCGGGCTGGAAGCCGCCCGGCTGGCGTTTCATCTTCTTGATCCGGAAGTGAAATTTGAGATTTTACAGGCGGATGGCCTCGACGCCGAAGCGGGCGGCACGCTCGCCGTTGTAACCGGCCCGGCGCGCCCGATTTTGACCGGCGAACGCACGGCGCTTAATCTGCTTCAGCGCCTGTCCGGCATCGCGACAAGAACGTCCGAAGCGGTAAAAACCGTGTCGGGCACGGATAAAAACGCGAAAATCGTTGACACGCGCAAAACTACG
>JAIRVC010000268.1 GCA_031254095.1 Acidobacteriota bacterium | reverse complement strand
CCCGTCCTAACCCCTAGACGATAGCGCCTCATAAAAAATAAATGTTATCATGCCGCGTTCCACAGCGTCAATATGCCATTTCTGCAGGCGTTTCCCTGTGCGTCATGTTTCTTTCGGGGTAAATATGTGTTCAGCTTATCCAAGACATCATCAAAATTAATAGGCTTCCCGATGCGGCAGTTCATGCCGACTGCCAGGCGCTTTATCATCATCACGAAATACGTTTGCGGTTAAGGCGATAATTGGAACATTTTTTGCCCTTGGAGTTTCCAGAGCGCGGATGCGTTCCGTCGCTTCAAATCCGTCCATTTCCTGCATCTGCAAATCCATGAAAATCATGTCGTGCTTTTCTGGCGCTTTATTAAACATGCGCAAGGCTTCCAGGCCGTTGCAGGCACAATCCATCTTGAGAAGCGTAGGCTCAATCAGCATCGGCGTAATTTCGCGATTTGTCTCGACATGTTCCGCAAGAAGGACATTGCATTCCTCGAAGTTTAATATTGTTTTCCGCGCAGTTTCCGGCGATGGCTGGTGCAGACCGAGGCATTCGTTTATACTGACGCGGAAAATGAAAGGAGCGTGCCGCTATTCGCATCGACGGCAATATTTCAGGAATTAAGCAATCTCAACGGAGCGCGCTGGAACGCGTGTTCCGGCGCAGGGTTTCTTCGCGGCAGGCGGTTTCGCCGGAGCTGGCAAAGTATCTGGCCGCGCTTTCCTTTGAACTCGGGCGGCAGACCGGCGTTCTTCTCTCTCGCGAAGGCGTTGTCCAGAGCGTCATTCTTGGAGACGCGTCGCGCCTTGATCTGCCCGATCTTGGCCGTATGCGCGGCGGCCGCCGTTTTCGGGGATTGCGCCTTGTGCATACGCATCTCGACGGCGAGCCGGTTACTCAGGATGATCTGAATGATCTCGCGCTTCTGCGGCTTGATCTTGTCGCCGTAATACATGTGACGGACAGCGGAGACGCCGGAAATATCGAACTGGCGCATGTACTCCCCATCTCCGATGACGCCGTAACCGGGCAGGATCCCTTTAGAAGAATCCCGGCCGCGGATATTCATTCTCTCGATTTTGACTTCGAGGCGGAAATCGCCGCGCTGGAAGACGAGTTTGCGCGCGTTGCCGGAAAGGACGCCGGGGAGGCGCAAAAGGAGCGCGCGATTATCATTGTCGTTACTCCGGGCGCGCAGGCGCTTGGTGAAATTACGGAACTGGCGCGCGCCGCCGGTGCCGAAATTGCCGAAATTATACAGTTTCCCGGCGGACGAATTCATCCGCGCACCGTTGTGGGGCAGGGAAGGCTCGAACGCATAACGCTCTCGGCCATGCGGCGCGGCGCCGATACGGTTATATTTGATATTGATCTGAAACCGGCTCAGTCGCGCGCCTTTGAAAACGCGACAGGACTCAAATCGGTCGATCGCACGCAGTTGATTCTCGACATTTTCGCGCAACGCGCAAAAAGCCGTGACGGTAAGCTTCAGGTTGAGCTTGCGCAGCTAAAATATTCGCTTCCGCGCCTGACGGAAGAAGACGCCGGATTGTCGCGCCTTGCCGGTTCCGGGGGCGTGGGCGGCATTAAATCGCGCGGGCCGGGCGAAACGACGCTCGAAATCAGCCGGCGCCGGGCGCGTGACCGCATCCGCAATCTGGAAAAGGAAATTGAAAAACTTTCACGGCAGCGCGGCGTGCGCCGGCGGCGAAGAATGCGCCAGGGCCTTCCCGTACTTTCCATTATCGGATACACGAACGCCGGTAAAAGTACGCTGTTGAACGCCCTGACGCAAAGCGACATAGCCGTCGCCGACCAGATGTTCGTTACCCTCGACACCACTTCGCGTCGGCTTCGTTTCCCGCGCCACGGAGACGTTATTATCGCCGATACGGTTGGTTTTATCCGCGATCTGCCGCCTGATCTTGTCAATGCCTTCCGCGCCACGCTTGAGGAACTGGCGGATGCGGACGTGCTCCTGCACGTGGTCGATGTTTCCGATCCCGATCTGGAGCGCAAGATGGATGCCGTCAGCCATGTTCTTGAAGACCTGAAATTACAGGCCATACCAAGGCTGGTTGTGATGAATAAGGCCGACCGCGTCGATCAGGCCTTCGCCGAAAGTCTGTGTCGCCGTTTCGACGCGGTCGCGGTAAGCGCGCTTCGCCGCGATGGGTTGACTGACCTGATGGCGGCCGCCGAAAAACTTATTACCTGAGGGGCGACAATTCTCAAAACATGATTATTCATGTTGTTATGAAAACGCTTGCAATAAATTACGCATTGGTGGCATATTGAACATCTTATGTTGTGAATCAGGAAATTCATCTTTACTTTTGGAGGGCCGGATATGGCTGATGAAGGGGTTACAGATGTAACAGGGCTTAATCGCCGGAGTTTTCTAAAGAGCGCGGGAGTAGCGGTAGCCGGAGGGACATTGAGCGCCGGATTGACGATGACGTCGCCAGCGGAGGCGGTCGCCGCGGCGCAGGGTTCCGGCATCACGAATTTTCGGTGTCCGATCTGCGGGAAGGACTTTAGTACATACGAGGCGCT
>JAIRVC010000255.1 GCA_031254095.1 Acidobacteriota bacterium | reverse complement strand
AGTTGCTCCTTCGTATGCCGTCTCGTCTACGTCCATAGGCGCGTATTTTGGCGACACCGTCCTCACGCCGTTCCACATATCGACCTTGTCGATCAGCGCCGCAACGCGCCCGGCATCTTCCGGCATACACTGACAGCCGTGGCTGTCATAAATCTTATAACCGTTGTAAGCCTTGTTGTTGTGGCTCGCGGTCACTACCACTCCGCCATCCGTGCCAAGCTGCCGCGCCGCGTACGAAAGCAGCGGCGTCGCAGAAAGCCTCCCGAACAGATGCGTCTCAACTCCATTTGCGACGAAGACCAATGCCGCCTCGAGCGCAAAGAGATCGGAATGGCGCCTGTTGTCATAGGCTATCGCCACTTTTGCCGGACTTCCCTTGCCCTTTGCAATCCCGTTCAAATATTCCGCATAGCCCTGCGATATCTTGCGGATCGTATGTATGTTGATCCTGTTTGGCCCGGCGCCCATGATACCGCGCATCCCCGCGGTCCCGAACTCCATGAATCTGTAAAAACGGTCATTGATTTCTTCGGCGGCATTTCCCACACCTCCGCTTTTTTCTTCCTCGAAGCGCGCTTTCAGTGCCGCAAGCTCTGCCCTCACAAGCGGGTCAAGTGCTTCCTGTGCGAGCCATTCATCCATCAATGCCAATTCATGTGTAATATCCACTATTTATTTCCTCCATACTATTTTTTACGTCTTACTTTCGCCTTCCCTGGATGAAAATCATGGCCGCCGATACGAGGAACGCGCAGTTGATCAAGACCATCGGGAGACGAAAGCCCGTATACTCCGACAGCGCGCCGATCCAGAGCGGCCCGGTCAGCGACGCAATATTGCTGGAGATCGAGAAGATGGAGGACGCCGAAGCCGTCCGCTCGGGGAAGGCCTCGCAGCACATCAGGATAAACGTCGCAACGGTGGAACCCTGGAGGAACCCGCTCACCGCGACGAGGACGAGCATCAAAGGTATGCTTTCCGAAAACAGTGCGGCGATCATAAGAACAGTAGCCGCCATGCCAAAATACACATACATGCTGCGCGCCGTAAGCCGACGCAGTATCAGCGGCCCCAGGAAGCGCATCAGCAACGACCCGGCAAAAAACGCGGTCAGCATCATACCACCGGTCTCGAAATCCGCCCCCACATACTTCATCGC
The DNA here is from genome assembly GCA_031254095.1 of Acidobacteriota bacterium. Taxonomy (GTDB): domain Bacteria; phylum Acidobacteriota; class UBA6911; order UBA6911; family UBA6911; genus UBA6911. The sequence continues at coordinate 1,378 of JAIRVC010000255.1, read as the reverse complement.
ATAGGTCGGAAGCCACATCATCGTACCCATCAGGAAGGTGAAATACAACATCCCCGCGACAAGAAAATACCATGCCTTGCCTGTCTTGAAGATCTCGGCCGGGTTTTCGATCGCCCGTTTTTTCATCGCTTCCATATTGATATATGGAGTTTCTTTGACAATTCTGCGCCCGCTCAGCAAATATAGAATAAAGACGGCGGCAGCGCCCACGCCGAGCAACCGGAATGGATAGCTGAAACTCGTAGGCGCGTTGGGGTTGGCAAGCATGGTTACAAAAATCGGCGTCATCGTGGCGCCAACCGAGAAAAACGCGTGGACAAGGGGAAGCAGCGTGTTCTTCTGCTTCGGGTATACGTCCGATATCACGCCGTTCATCATGATATCTATAAAAGAGACCCCTATCCCCATGAACGCTACCAAAACGAGCAGCGCCGCGTAAGGCGGGGCGCCCCCTATCACCGCGCCCGCCAGGCATATTATGAGCAGGCCGAACGCTATGGAATTGATCTTGTTGTATTTTTCCCCTTTCAATGCGATGAATATAGCTGTACACAGGGCGCCAACCGATTGCATCGTCAGGATAAAGCCCTGCTGCGCGGCATTGATCCCGTAAAACTCCATCGTTACGGGGGCGTTTGAGCCCTGAACCGTATACGGTATCGCAAGCATAAAGTATGCGCAAAAGGAAGCAACAATTAACGGAATGTGTCTTGCGGTAATTTTCTCGTTCAGCACTTCAACCACCCTCTTCCCCACCGTCTAAGGGCTCCGCTTCCAATTCGGCGCATGTAGCGTTGACCTGTATCCCGGTGATGACAATAAAAGCAATTACATAAAACCATAACAGAAGAACCACAACAGAGCTAAGCCCGCCGTAGAGAATACTAAATGTTCCGAATGCAAAATTTTGAAAATTGCGCATATAAAGGGTGATGATCCATGTGGCGATCAGCATCGCAACGGCGGAAAAAATACTCCCTGGAAGCGCGCGCTTCATTTCAACCCTTCGGCCACGAAACCAAGCGGAAAAGACGTCCTTAATCGCGGACCGCTTGCTATCGGAATCATTTTCGCTTTTCGAAGCGCCCGAACGCGGCAATATAAAGTAGATCGAATAGGACATAAAGAAAAACAGTATTAAGGCGATGATCCAACGCCAGCCAAACCAGATCTCCGAAAAAGTATACTCCCTTCCGAGAAAAACATTGTTGTATGAAAGAGTCGTTTCTACGATAAGCTCGCCGTAAATCAGGATATACAAGGCAAAGATAAGGGTTACGAGCACGAGCACTGTCAGCAACATCGAGCGTAGCCGTTCTGTTACGGCCCACGCGATCGGGTTGCTGTGCTTTGGAACGACGCAGTAAGCGTCGTTCGT
>JAIRVC010000225.1 GCA_031254095.1 Acidobacteriota bacterium | reverse complement strand
GCGAACGCGCCGAAACGGGAATAGCCTCGCTCAAGGTGAAATTCAATCAGGTTTTCGGCTACTTTATCGAAGTCACAAACGCCAATCTCGCGCTTGTGCCCGGCCATTACATTCGCAGGCAGACGCTGGCGAACTGTGAACGCTTTGTGACCGAAGAACTGCGGTCTTACGAAGAAAAGGTGCTGGGCGCGGAGGAACACATCGCGGCGATCGAAAAAGACATCTTTGCGCGGATTCGCAAAACCGCCGGCCTTGAAGGCGCGCGCATACAGGCGACCGCGCGTCTTATAGCCGAACTTGACGTTTACGTTTCACTTGCTGAAACCGCGCTCAAAAACAACTATGTCCGGCCGCGTATTACATCGGATGATGAAATTTTTATTCAGGACGGGCGTCATCCGGTCGTTGAGCGGCAGAGCCAGCCGTTCATACCTAACGACCTGTACATGAACGGCACTACCGATCAACTGTTGATTCTGACCGGACCGAACATGGGCGGAAAATCAACCTATCTCCGGCAGACGGCGCTTATCGTCATCATGGCGCAGATCGGCTCTTTCGTTCCCGCCCGCAAGGCGCGGCTGGGATGCGCGGATCGCATATACACCCGCGTGGGCGCTTCGGACAATCTTGCGAAAGGGCGCTCCACCTTCATGGTTGAAATGATCGAAACCGCCAACATATTAAATACCGCGACGCCCCGGAGCCTGATTATTCTGGACGAAGTCGGACGCGGAACGGCGACTTTCGACGGCCTGTCGCTGGCATGGGCAATCGCCGAATACCTTGTGGAAAATCCGGAACGCCGCGCCAAAACGCTTTTCGCGACGCATTATCACGAGCTGACAAAAATGGCCGAAATCCAGCCCGGCGTGAAAAATTACCGCATGACGATACAGGAATCCGGAAAGGAAATTATATTTCTGCGCAAAATTCAACCCGGCGCGGCGGATAAAAGCTACGGCATCGAAGTCGCGCGCCTTGCCGGAATGCCGCGAGCCGTTCTCCGGCGGGCGGAAGGAATTCTTGAGAAGCTTGAGAAAAAAGAAATCGATCTGACTGGCCGGCCCCGCCGAAAATCGGCCGAAGACATTTTCGCGGAATCGCAGCGATCGCTTTTCTGAAAATGCGCATATTACGAGTAATTACAAAATCTTTTGAGAGAGGTATCAAATATGACTGCCGTCACGGCAACGGAATTACAAAACAGAACAGGCGCTATTATTGATCAGGCTCTTATAAACCCGGTGCAGATAACGCGCAATAATCGCTTTGTGGCGGTTTTGATGCCCGTCGAAGAATATGAGCATTTGAAGGAACTTGAGAAGGTAACTTCTGGAATAGAAGTCACAGGCAGGACAGGCGCAGACGTCAAGTGTTAAAATTTAAAATCAAAAATCTGAAATCAAAAATCCCAGACATTCATTCGCCCTGGCTGCATGTCATAATCCTTGCCGCGCTTGCCCTGCCGTTTTTCATCAATCTCGGCGCGTCAGCCATATGGGACGGCAGCGAAGCCTTTTACGCCGAAACGCCGCGTGAAATGCTGGAGTCGGGCGACTGGCTTTCGCCGAGTTTCAATTATGAACCGAGGGTGAATAAACCCCCGCTCACTTATTGGGCTGTCGCGATTTCCTATAAAATTTTCGGAGTAAATGAATTCGCCGCGCGGCTGCCGGGCGTGTTCGCCGCGCTGGGCGTAATGCTTTTTTCATGGGGCGCGGCGCGTAGTTTTTACGGCCCGCGCGCCGCGCTTTTTGCCGCGGCAATCGCCGCCGTCGCGCCGCGCGTCTTTATTATTGGCCGCCGCCTTCCCATCGACATTATTCTGCTGTTTTTCCTGACCGGAGCGCTGTTTTTTCTGCTCCGCGCCATAAACATAGCCATAAATACAAAGGAAGCGCCGGTTAAAAACAGCGCCGCGAATCGGCGCCTTGCGTATATTTTTATCGCGCTCGGTTTTATGACCAAAGGGCCTGTTGCCGTCGTTATCCCGGCGGGCGCGCTCCTTGCGTGGATGCTTTACGCCGGAAGGTTCCGAATGTTGCTTTCCGTTATGCGCCCGCTTGAAGGCGCGGCGATTTTCCTGTGCATCGCGCTCCCCTGGTACATTCTGATTTATTTAACGCATGGATGGGACTACATCGCGTTGTTTTTCCTGAGCGACAATCTTGGCCGTTTCGCGTCGGAGTCGTTCGGCCCTTCGCGCGGCTTTTTTTATTACATTCTGGTCTGGTTTTCCGATTTTTTCCCCTGGTCTTTCATCGGCCCGGCCGCGCTTATAAGCCTACGCAAGGGTTTCAGGGAAAGGCTGAGAGACGCCTCTTTCGGGCTGCCGCTTTTCTGGTGCGCGTTTGTATTCCTCATGTTTTCGCTTTCAAAAAACAAGCAGGAATACTACATCGCGCCGATTTATCCGGCCGCGGCCATTCTCATCGCCGGGCTCCTTGATAAACTGGGCAGGCATAACCGACCGGACGCTCCTGACGTGGCTTTGGCCGGACATGGCAAATATAGCGCACATGGCGGTTTTGGCCTCTGGCGCCGGCTCTACGTCGTTCTGGCCTTCCTGATGT
>JAIRVC010000114.1 GCA_031254095.1 Acidobacteriota bacterium | reverse complement strand
CTTTATTCCGTAAGTTACCATCAAAGATGGTTCACGGCGGATTTTTCTGACCACTAACTACTGATCACTAACCACTGGCCGCCGTGAGGCGGCTTATTTCTTTCCTGTTTCCTTTGCCGCGCTGATATTTCCGGAAGATTATTTTTTTTCAGGCAGGGCTTTCCGGATGCTGTCCAGAATGCCGTTTACGAACTGCGCGGAATCCTGTGTGGAAAATTTCCGGGCAAGCTCGATCGCTTCATTTATAATCGCCGAATCCGGACTTTTTTCGCCGGATAAAAGCTCGAAAGCCGCAAGGCGCAAAACGTTGCGGTCTACGGCGGCCATCCGGCCGAGCCGCCAGTTTTGCGCGTGGCTCTGAATGAGCCGGTCAAGTTCGTCCATCCGCGCGGCAACACCTGTAAACAACTGCTCGGCAAACTCGCGAACCTGCGGCGCAAGCTCGTCCATTTCCCTGTAGGCCCGTAGAATTTCGTCTTCGGAAATTCCGCCGATGTCCCGCCCGTAAAGCATCTGGAGCGCGCACTCGCGCCCCGCCCGCCGATGTCCCATGTGATTTTCGTCCGTATGCTGGAAACCTCTAAAAGTCCCAAACGCTGCTTTGCGTTCCCGATCCGAAATGCTCATTTACGCCAAAAGTAAACGCCGCGTTTGTTCCGGCCGCAAGCCTTGATCTTGAAGTTTTCAGAGGGTTTCTGTTGCCGCCGCGGCGGGCTATAGCTGTCTGAATACCTGCGCCATTTCAATGGCGGTTACGGCCGCGTCAAATCCCTTGTTGCCCGTTTTAAGTCCGGCGCGGTCAACCGCCTGCTCCATTGTGTTGCAGGTCAGAATGCCGTTAATGACCGGAATATCGGCCTCAAGGCCGATGTTTCCCAAGGCCTTGGTGACCGTTGACGAAAGATGATCAAAATGCGGAGTCTCGCCCCGGATAAGCGTGCCGAGACAGATAACGGCGTCGAATTTCTTTGAAAGCGCCAGCTTGCGGGCAACCGGCGGAATTTCAAAGCTCCCCGGCACCCATGCGACCGTAGTTTCGTCCATCGGCGCGCCATGGCGCTCCAGCGCGTCGAGCGCGCCGGCAAGGAGCCGGTCGCCGATAAAAGTGTTAAAACGGCTGATTACTATTGCGAAGCGGACGTTTTTGGCGTCCAGCGAACCCTGGATAGTTTTGACCATCGCGCTGCCTCCCATCAATATCTAATTGTAAACCATTGATTTTGCAAGAGCGCGCGGGTTATTACAAGAGGCATTGCATGTGCAACAACCTGACTGGCTGATTTTTCCTGCTACCCGGGATAGCGTCAAGCGCTTCTACTGCCGCCTTGTAATTCTCGTTAAGACTGCGCCGTATCATCATTTCAGTCTTTTCGATTTGCGCGATCTCGCCCGCGAATAACGGCCATGACATGTGTCAGGAATTCCCGATGAGATGGCGTAATTGCGCATCGCTCACGCCTGTGGAGCTTCTTATGCACATCATTCTCGTATGTTTCGACACGATGCCTTTTTCGTCCAATGTGGCGTTGGAAAAACGTGGCCATTAATCTGGATATCCTTAAGGATCCGAACCGGAAATTTCTCTGAAGCTGATCTGTTCGACGGGAAAAAGGCGGAGCGCCATGCGAACCAGTTCTTTGTCCGCGGTAATCCGCGTAAAACCGCCAATGGCGACATTGGGAGTCCCGAACGCAACGCCCGTGCCTGAATCAATCAGTTTGCCCGTAACAACACCGCCGGAAATGCCGGGCCCGTCCGTATTCAGCGCCAGCCGCCCTTCGCCCAGTACAATAATCAGCCCGCGATAATCCATCGTTCCCGCGCACTCCAGTTTGCCGGTTACAATCAGAACGCCCGCGCCTGAAAGGCCGTCCGGCGCGGCAAGATTTCCATTTACAAGTACGGCATGAGGTTTCTGTTCAGGATCGTTCCAGGGTTTTGCTTTGTCGTAAAAGCCCAAAAACGGCATACCGGCACTCGTCCAGAGCAGATCGCCTTCGTATGCCATATCCGCCATGCCGGCCGCGCGCCGCCCGATAAAATCCTTCAGCTTGTCCGCGTTGAACAGCATGGATTTATTCCGGTCGTTTCGCGCTTCGGCGGAAATGTCACGAATGGAAGGGGCGGGTAAACCGCCGCCGGTAATTTTTTCCGTGGCGGAAGTTTCTAAAAGAAGAGGTTCAGGAAAATCCTCGATGCCGGCGGACGTATTAAGAACGCCGATTCCCGCCGCCTGGCCTCCGGAAATTTCAGGCGAACCTGTAAAGACGGCATCCGTCAAAGTTCCCAGGATATTCAGCGCCGGGCCGAGATCCCAGACGGGGGCGCGCAGCAGCCGCGATTCAAAAACCGCCACGGAGTTGCGCCGGACGCTTTTTCCGGCTGTTTCCGTAAGCGTCCGCGATACGCCAACGGAGCGGACGATGATAATTCCGTCGCCGTCGATAAAAGGATTGTTAGCCGCATCCCCGGCAAGTTCGGACGCTTCCCCGTTATTGTCCGTAACTTTCACAAAATAACGCGACAATATCAACGGTTCCGCTCCGGTTGGGTCGTCCGCCCATAACGCGATTCCTTCCCGCGGAATCAGCGCCGTGCCGTGGATGCCGAAACGTGCGCCGGTATTGATAATTCCATCGTCGGAAGCGCCCGCGATATCAACCAGCGGCGATTCAATACGCAGCGTCTGCGCCGACAAAACCGAAAACGGAAGCCGAAAACCGAAACTTTTCGCCTCGGCCATATACGCGGAACCGGCGTCGTAAACGCCGTCAGGCCCTTGCAGCAGCGCGTTAAAATCGAGTCCGCGCACGGCAACGCGCGCGTGGTCAAGCCCGCTTATGGCGGCCAGCACCGCCTGCGCGTGACTTCCGGAGTTATCGCTGATTCGAACTTCCATTGTCGCGTTCATGGTCATGATAAGACCGAGAACCGAAATCAGCGCCAGGGCGAACATCGTCAGTAAAAGCGCTATTCCCGATTCTCCGCGCCAGCCAGCCAGCTTTTCCTTGGTGAAACTTACGAAAAATCTCATAAAAATTCTCATTGGGTATTGTTTTGCGTTGCGCGGTTTTATTTCAAAAAAATTGCGCCGGACGCAAAAGAAACGCTGATTAATTGTCTGCGCGTGATGAAGCGCGAGGCGCACGGAGCGTATGTTGAGGTTACGAGTACCGCGCAGCCGTAAACAATTTGGCAATTCGCCCTCTCAGGCAATTAATCAGCGTTTCCTAAAACAATACCCAACTAAATTTTTATTTTATAACCCTCTTTATCGCTTCCGCGATCCGGCCGCCTGTAACTTCCGCCAGGTCGTATGAAGCGCGCACCATGGGTTTGTTTACTTTCAGGACGCGGGTAATATCAATCGGCGTAGCGGAAAGAACAACGTCGCAGGGCGTCGCGTCGATGGTG
>JAIRVC010000118.1 GCA_031254095.1 Acidobacteriota bacterium | reverse complement strand
TTCCGCCGGATGCTTTTGAAAAAATTTCCAAGCTTATGCCGGCGCACCGATTCGCGGAGGCGATAGAAGTCGGCGCCCTGTGCGTGTTCCTTTCGTCTCCGGCGGCGGTCCAGATCACCGGCACGGTTATCGTACACGACGGCGGCATGCTGCTGGTGGGATAATTTAGTGGCCAGTGGCTAGAATTTTTTACTAGCCACTAGCAACTGACCACTAGCCACTGGCCGCCGCGAGGCGGCCTGCCTACTTACATTCAAAATTGGCGGCATCGTTTGTGCTGCCGGTTCCCTTAAATTTTGCCGTCTGCGGATACGGGCAGAGCGGGCGTGACATTTCTATCCGGTTTCCCGAAACGCGGTGTGCCGTAATTTTGTCCGGCGCGACGCCGCTTTCCAGCCAGCGCTCCATGGCGCTCATGAAATTCGCCTGATCGGGCCCCGGCCCGCCGCTGCAATGTCCCATGCCGGGAACCATAAAAAGGCGCATCCAGTCGCCTTCCTTCAAGCTCGGTTTGGACCGCACCTGCGTGTAGTAATTCACCGTGTTTCCCGGCGCTATTCCCATGTCGTCCCATCCGTGATAGAGCAGCAATTTTCCGCCGCGCGCCTTAAAAGCGCCGAGGTCGGGATCAATGGCATTGATAAAACCCGTTCTTTCATCGGCCAGTTTCAGGTCGCGCTCAAGGTCGAACGTTTTCCAGTCCCAGCCGGCGTCCTGATAGGTCAGAATCATCGTTCCCGCTGAAACCGGTGATGGCTGGCTGCTGCTTAACATGCTCCAGGAATATTCGCTGCCGTAGGATTTTCCGGGAAATACGAGCTCACCGGTTTTTGTCGTGATGGGCGCGTAGGCTCTTTTTATGGTTTCGACCTGGCTGGCTGTGAGGCAGTCCGCCTGATCGCCGCCTTTGCACAACAGAACGGCCGGATCGTATTTGCACTGTTCCGGATTCTGGAGCAGCCCGTCCTTGACGCCGTCAATTTCGTCGCAGGCGGCAAGAACGGCCTTATTCAGTAAATCAAGTTTCGCCTGCGGCACTTTCAGCGCGTTGTCTTTTAACAGCGGAACAATCAGGGCAATATCCGAAACATGCAGATGGCTGTGATAATTCGCGGGCGCGCCCGCGATGATGGCGTCGTAATCTTCGGGATAACGCTGCGCCGACATCAGGCCCTGCCGCCCGCCGGTGGAACAGCCGTTCCAGTAGGAAAACCGCGGCTTTTGGCCGTAGAACGCTTCAATAAGCGTTTTTGACCACACTGTCATTTCATGAACGGCGCGATAAGCGTAATCTATGACCTTTTCAGGATGGCCGATACTGAAAAGAGCGTTTCCTCCCTTGTGGCCCGTATCGTTGGACGCCGTAGCGTAGCCTTCGCGCAGCGCCGAGGCCATAGCCGATGTGCTGAGAGTTCCGGCCCATCCGCCATTGCCTACCGCCTGAAATTTGCCGTTCCAGGTTTCCGCCGGGAGCCAGAGTTCCATTTCAATATGTGAGTCGCCGGACGGGGTCAAAACGGCCGCTACGCGGCAATGCGCCGGGAGCATCTGTGCGGGAGTCGCGCCGGGTTTAATCGCGGGCGATACAAGCGGCCCGGCCGGAACAATTTCCGCGGCGGTAATCTGGATTCCGGGCCCGGAGCGCGATTTCAAGCCCGCGCAATCGGCGGCGGCGGCAAAATTAGCGGCGAAAAACATGAAGAACAAAAAACCGGATAATGAAGCGAAACGTAAAATCATCGGCAAATTCCTCCCAAATTCCCTCTGCGAAAACAGTAAAAAAGAATACTAACATGTATTTTTTTGCGGATGTACAATATGCGATTCGGCATATGCCGGAAATTGACTTTTAAAGTCTGCCAATTTATTAAGGAGCTTAAAAAAATGAAACGATCTCAGTTTATTCGCTTATTTGCGATCACGTTGTGTTTGCTGCTTACGGCTTCGGCCGCATTCGCCCAGACCGGATCAGGCGAGAGTTACATGCCGCAGAGCGGGCAGCCGGGCAAGGATGTCGTATGGGTGCCGACTCCGCAGGCGCTTGTCGATACGATGCTCAACATGGCGAAAGTCACTCCCTCTGATTTAGTTATGGATCTCGGTTCCGGCGACGGGCGCACCGTAATTACCGCGGCCAAGCGCGGAGCGACGGCTATGGGAATTGAATATAATCCGGAAATGGTGGCGCTTGCCAGGCGTAACGCCGCCAAAGAAGGGGTCGGCGCGAAAGCTACATTCATGGAAGCCGACCTTTTTGAAAGCGATTTTTCTAAAGCGAATGTGATTACGATGTTTCTGCTGCCGAATATCAATATGAGACTGCGGCCGAAAATTCTGGATATGAGGCCGGGTACGCGCGTTGTCGCCAACAGCTTTACAATGGAGGACTGGAAGCCTGATCAGACCACGACTATCGCAGAAGACTGCGCAGGCTGGTGTACCGCCTACCTGTGGATTGTTCCGGCGAAAGTGAACGGAGTCTGGAAGCTTGACGGCGGGCAAATCAGATTTGACCAGGAATTTCAAAATATTACCGGAACGCTGACCCAGAATGGGAAAGAATTGAAGCTCACCGGAACACTGAATGGAGATAAAATCAGCTTCAGCGCCGGCGGCACGGAATATGCTGGCACCGTAAGCGGCAATACGATTTCCGGAACGCGCGCCGGCGGCGCATGGAAAGCGACAAGGTAGCCGCCTCACGGCGGCCAGCGGTCAGTG
>JAIRVC010000088.1 GCA_031254095.1 Acidobacteriota bacterium | reverse complement strand
TTATCGCTCCTTTTGACGTCAGGCTTAACGCGGATACCTATGATGATACGGTAGTGCAGCCTGATCTGCTTGTCGTCTGCGATCGTTCCAAGCCGGACGGCAAATGCTGCGTCGGCGTGCCCGATATGATAATAGAAATATTGTCGCCGTCTTCGGGACGGCATGACAAGCTTGTAAAATTTCACCTGTATCAAAAAGCCGGCGTGCGTGAATACTGGATAGTTGATCCGGAAACCAAAACGGTACAGGTCTGCATACTCGAAAACGGAAAATACGTCACTACAATGTACGGCGACACTGATACCGATACCGTCCCGGTTCACGTACTGGACGGCTGCGTAATCGGCCTGAAAGACGTATTTGAAGAATAACCAGAGGCAACCTCCGAAAACCCCAAACTCTGCGTTACTCCTTGCGGCAAAATGATCATTTACCTAAATATGTAAACTCCGCTTTTGCCTCAGTCGCAAGCCTTGATTTTGGGGTTTTCGGAGGTTGCCCAGAGGTTCCCCGCTGATTAATTGCGTGCGAGACAATATTATCCCGCACGCAATTAACGTTTCCGTAACCGTCGGCTACCGCAGTAAATAACTCCGGTCAACATAGCGCGTGTGAAGCAGTTCGTGACATTTATGGCTGTTCGGCTCGCCAAGGAAATCTTCATACAGCTTTTTTACATAAGGATTTTCGTGGGATTTGCGCAGCGGCATGTTCTTGTCCTCGCGATAGACCGCTTCGAGCCGCGGCCCCATTTTGCGCCAGTTCTTGATGGGATTGCCGCCGCCGCCGATGCAACCGCCAGGACAGGCCATGATTTCTATGAAGTGGTAGTCCGCCTCTTTGGCGCGTATGGCGTCCATCAGCTTGCGGGCGTTTCCAAGCCCGTGCGCAACGGCGACTTTCACCTTTATATCGCCAACCATTACGGACGCCTCCTTGATGCCTTCAAAGCCGCGCACCGATTCAAAGTCGAGGCTGTCAAGCTCCTTGCCTGTAACGATTTCATAAACGGTGCGCAGCGCCGCTTCCATGACGCCGCCGGTCGCGCCGAAGATTTCGCCCGCGCCTGAGCCCAGGCCAAAAGGACTATCGAAGGGCGTCTCCGGAAGGTTGGAAAAATTGATGCCCGCGCTGCGGATCATGCGCGCGATTTCCTGTACGGATATAACCACGTCCACATCCCTGTATCCGTTGCGCCCCATCTCCGGACGCTGGGCTTCGAATTTCTTCGCGGTGCAGGGCATGATAGAAACGCTGAAAATATCGCTTGGAACCTTGCGAATCTGCTTTGCGTAGAAAGTTTTAATCAGCGCGCCGAACATGGCCTGCGGAGATTTACAGGTCGAAAGATTTGGAATGAGATCCGGGTAATAAGTCTCGCAGAATTTAATCCAGCCGGGTGAACAGGAAGTAATCATAGGCAGGACGCCGCCGTTATTAATGCGGCCAAGCAGTTCCGTGCCTTCTTCCATGATAGTCAGGTCGGCGGTGAAATCGGTGTCGAATACGACGTCAAAACCGACGCGCTTCAACGCGGTAACCAGGCGGCCTGTGCTGATGGTTCCGGGCGCCTCGCCCAATGCCTCCGCCAGGGTGATGCGCACAGCGGGCGCGACCTGCGCGACGACAGTTTTTTGCGGGTCGGCAAAAGCGCGCCAGACGCGCAAAGTGTAATCGTAAATGGTCAAAGCGGCCGTGGGGCAGGCCTGAATACATTGTCCGCAGTTGATGCAAACGCTGTCGCCGAGCTTTTTGCCGTAGGCCGGTTCAAAGTTGACCTCAAAACCGCGCCCGACCTTGGACAGGGCGTGTACCGTTTGTATATTTGAGCAAACGTATTCACACCGTCCGCAGGCGACGCACTTCTGCGAATTGCGCACAATTGAAGGAGATGAATCGTCCCAGTAGTCGGAACGCGCCACATATGGATAGCGCGGCGTGCGCAGAAAATGCATCTCCTCCGAAACCTTCTGCAACTCGCAGAAACCGCTGCGGTCGCAATGCAGGCAGTCCTGCGCGTGGCGGGCAAGGATCAGCTCCAGTATGTTTCTGCGAGCCGTACGCACGCGCTGGGAATGTGTAAGAACGGCCATGCCTTCCGTTGCGGGATAGGAGCAGGCGGGAACCAGGAGTTTCATGCCCACAACCTCCACGACACAGATGCGGCAGTTCGCCTTCACGTTTTGATCCGGATGGTAGCAGAGCGTAGGAATATAGATATCAAGTTCATCCGCCGCCCGCAGAATCGTCGCGCCTTCTTCTATTTCGACGGGGAGCCCGTCAATAGTCAGTTTTACTTTGCTCACGCCCGCCTTCCCCTTTCAATAGCCTTGAGATAATCTTCACGGAAATTATGCATACTCGTAATGACCGCCACCGATGAATTCTGTCCCAATCCGCAGAGCGAGGCTATATTCATGGTTTCGGCAAGTTCCTCCAGTAGAATCATGTCGTCCATCTTGCCTTCGCCGCGGTTGATTCGCTGAATGACCTCATAGATGCGGATATTGCCTTCCCGGCAAGGGGTGCATTTTCCGCAGCTTTCCTCGATGAAGAATTTCATGATGTTTTCAACGATATCCAGAATTTCCGTGTAGTCGTCTATAACCATGATCGTGCCGGTGCCGAGCACGGACTCCGCCTGCTGGCAGGAATCTATATCCATCGGCAGATCAATTTGCGACGCGTTTATAAGGTTGCCCGATTGGCCGCCCAGCATGAAGCCGCGCAGATCCCTGTTGTCTTTCACGCCGCCGTGCGTTTCAAAAATATCCCGCAGATTGGTGCCCATGGGATATTCAAATACGCCCTTTTGCGCAATATTTCCGCAGAGGGTAAACACCTTCGTTCCCGTGCATGAAGGCACTCCTGTCTTGCTGAACCACTCGCCGCCCTTGTCCATAATGACAGGGATATTCGCAAGCGTCTCAACGTTGTTGACCACCGTGGGTTTTCCGTATAGCCCCGATATGCCCGGATATGGCGGCTTAAAGCGCGGCTCTCCGCGATTGCCCTCAATGGACTCAATCAACGCGGTTTCCTCTCCGCAGACATAAGCGCCGCCGCCGGAAACCACAGTGATATCGAAGTTAAAATCGGTTCCAAAAATGTTTTTGCCCAGGCAGCCGGCGTCACGGGCATTTTGCAGCGCCTGTTCAAGAATGGGAAAAACGTAGGGGTATTCGAAACGCAGATAAAGGAAGCCTCTGTCCGCGCCCACCGCCCACGCGGCGATGGCCATACCCTCAAAAACGCTGTTCGGATCATTGGAGAGCACAATGCGGTCTTTATTCGTGCCCGGTTCCCCTTCATCCGCGTTGCAGATCACATATTTTTGTTCGGATTCCGCTTTAAGGACAAAGCTCCATTTTCTGGCCGTTGGGAATCCCGCGCCGCCGCGACCGCGCAGCCTGGATTTTTCGATCTCGGCAATCACGTCTTCCGGCGGCATGGTTAAAGCCTTGCGCAGGGACTCGTATCCGCCCCTTTTGCGATAATCCTCCACGCTGACCGGATTGATCTCGCCGACATTCCGCAGCACAATTCTGGTTTCCTGTAGCATTAACTTACATCCCCTCTCATGTAATCCTCTATCAGGGTCGCGGCGCGACCGGGCGTGAGGTTTTTGTAGATCATGTCGTTAACCAGTATGGCCGGAGAAGATTCGCAAACGCCAAGGCATTGGCAATATTCAAGTGTGAAGCGGCCGTCCCTGCTGGTCTCTCCCGGCTGTATGCCCAGCGTTTTTATAATTGACTCCATGACCGCCACGGCGCCGGTTACGTGGCAGGGAGCGCTTTCACACATACGAATGACGTATTTCCCGCGGGGCGCCGGGGAAATCATCGCGTAAAAGCTGACGAATCCGTAAAGTTTTGCTTCCGGAATGCCGGTCACGCGGCTGACCACGATTGCGACCTCCCGGGGGATCGCGTTTGACGTCACCTTCTGGATATCCAATAAAATCCGCATGAGCTGATGCGGTTCTTTATGGTACCGTTCGGCAATGGCAACGATCTTTTTTTCCAACTGCGGGGTGATTTCGGTTTGTGCCGTAAATTCCGTTTTCAATCTTCTCGCTACCTTTCTGTATTTTAAGCATCCGGGTTAATCAGTATTTCCTCAAGGGCATCCCTGTTTTCAAATTTCAAACAGCCCCAAGCCGCGATACCACTTCTACCAGTGCTCGTATTTTATTAAAACTGCCTGTTCCTTTCGCTGTTTCGGTTTAAGCTCATCGGCCGCATATCCCAGCGGCGTGAAAGCGACCGGTTCGACGCCTTCCGGCAAAACGAGAACTTCACGGGCGGCAGCCGGATCGAACGCGGCAATCCAGCATGTTCCAAGACCAAGATCGGCCGCGGCCAGAATCAGGTGGTCGAAAACAATCGCCGCGTCCACGAAGGAGTAGCATTTGTCATCGAATTTCCTTACCCATGCTTCGTCCGTAACCGCGCAGATCGCGATAACCAGCGGGGCCTGCGTGAACCATTCGCGGCCGTAGACGCGGCCAAGTTCCTCCTGCCGTCCGGCGGTGCGAATCACGATAATTCTGAAAGGCTGCTTGTTGCCCGCCGTCGGAGCGTTTCGTGCGGCATCAAGAATCCTGTTCAGAATTTCATCGGGCACCGGGTCATTTTTGTACGCTCGGACGCTATAGCGCGCCGCCGCAAGCTTTTCAAAATCCATAATTCCTCCCAGGGAAACACTAATAAATATTAAAAGGAACCTCTAAAACCCCCAAACTCTGCGTTATACGGCCGATCCAAAATGCTCGTTTACATAAATGCAAACTTCGCTTTTCTCCCAGTCGCAAGCCTTAATTTTGGAGTTTTTAGAGGTTCCTTACAAGTTAAGGGCTGATAATCCGTATGGAATTTTCCGATTCGCTCAGTACATAGACCGTCTTGTTGTCCGGACTTACTTTAACGTCGGTGGATCCTTTGTCGATCGCAAAGACTTCGCCGGAAAGGTCGCCAAGATCAGCGGGAAGCATCGTCAGCGAACGGGATCCCGTATTTACTACAAAAACGTGTTTGCCGTCCGGGCTCACCGCAACGCCGAACGGCATCTTCCCGACAGGAATTGTGATTTGCGCCCGCAATGCTTCCGCGTCAATCACCGTCAGGTCGCCGGTGCGACTGTTCGCTACAAACACCCGCTTGCCGTCCGGAGTGACGGCGATTCCATCCGGCCCGTCGCCAACGGAAATTTTTCCGACAACCGCCTGCTTGCCGGGATCTATGATCCAGACTTCATTGGTTCCGCCCATTAAAACAAAAACCTGTTCCGAAACGGGAGAAACCGCTATTCCAAACGGCGAGGCTCCCAGTCTGACCGTTCCGGTCACGCTCCGTTCCCTGATATCCAGGATGTGGAGTATTCCCGTATTGGTGCGTCCTGAATCAACCACATAAGCAAAGTATCCGCGCGGATCGACAGCTACGGTATTCGGCCTTGTTCCCGTGCTTACGTCGGCAACGATATTAAAAGTTTCCAGATCGACTATAGTAGTTCTTCCCGCGTCGCGGCAGGCGATCAGCGCGAGATTTTCATCGTAGGAGAGCGCAAAGCCCAGCGGCGAGCCGCCGATAAAAACGTTTCTTGACACAACTCTGCGCTGCAAATCCACTTCCAGAAAACGGCCGTCGGAAAAGGAAGTCACATAAGCCCTGGAACCGTCCCGGCTGAGCATAAAAAAGTTGGGCGCTTTGCCTACCTTATTTATGCGCACAGGCGTGGATCCGAAGACCGGCGCAAGCGTGAGGGCCATGAAAAGAAAAATAACGCTGTGTCGAATCTTCACTGCATTTTCCTCCTATTTTGTCGCCGCGATCAAACTGAATACTCCGGGCCGAAGCGTCGTCGGAGAATTCAGTTCCTGAACAATAACTTGTCGAAAACCGGCGCTGAAAAGCGATTTTACAAGGTCTTCCCTGTCGGGATAAACAGTATCGGCTTCCGTCGGATTTTTGCGGATATATTTAAGGTTGATCCATCGCCAGAGCCTGTGCGGAATTGCGGCTTTCGGCTCCGTATGTACGCCGATAATAAAAAGTCCTTCCGGCACAAGGAGCCGCATTATTTCAGAGAGATACTGGCGGATGGCGTGTCTTTGCAGATCGAAAATTGAAACGGCGGCTTCGGCGAAACCATCCGGCAACGGAATATTCGCTTCCTGTAGAACCTGTTTAAATTCAATGGTTTTTTGAAGGTTCAGCTGCGCCGCGCGCTGTCTGGCGCGCTCGAGCAGAGTAACATTGCTGTCAATTGAATATATGTGGCCGTTAAAAGCCTTGCGTTCCGCCAGGCGCAGCGGGAAGACCGCCGTGTCGGCAAGCAGATCAACGATTTTCATTCGTTCAGAACTGATAACGAAATCAATTATGCTGTCTATTACGTGGTAATAATCCAGTCCTGTTTTCCAATGAAAAAAGCGCGCGACGCCTTCTTCGTAGTCGTCAATGCGCGCGGGAAGACCCGCAACGAACGCACGCGGCCTCGGCGATGAAAAATCAAATTCTTTTTGTATTTTTTCAGGATTTTCCATTTTTACGGCCATAGCATAACTGATCTTCTCTTCCCCGGTCAACTACATCGGCGTTTGGAATTGATCTAAACAGTCAAGAACAATCAGGGCGAGCGCATAAAATGCTTTATCTTTAAAAAAACGCAATGCCCTGCTAGAATACGCCTGATTTGGTTAATAAACAAAACGGATGGAGGCGCCATGTCAAACCCAACAGCATACCTTCTGAAAGTCACGCTCAAGTACGTGCCGAATGCGATCTGGCGGCGATTTGTCGTGCCGTCCGATATTATGTTGGACGAATTACATGAAGTTCTTCAAGCCGTCATGGGATGGCATAATTGTCACCTCCACGCTTTTACCGCAGGGCAAAAGCGGTACGGTTCCGACCGCGATGTTTTTTTCGACGATCTTCTTCCGGAAGAAAAATATTCGCTTGCCGATATCGCTACAAAAAAAGGCTCAAAGATTCATTACGAGTATGACTTCGGCGATGGCTGGGATCACGAAATTGTAGTTGAAAACACCAAATATTCGAACCCGGACTGGCCTTACCCGGTTTACTGCATTGAAGGCGCTTGCGCCTGCCCGCCGGAAGATTGCGGAGGAGTTCCCGGATACATGAATTTCTGTGAGGCAATAGCGGACAAGAAACATCAGGAACATCGCATGTTGAAAGAATGGTACGGCGGCAAATACGATCCCGAT
The DNA here is from genome assembly GCA_031254095.1 of Acidobacteriota bacterium. Classification (GTDB taxonomy): domain Bacteria; phylum Acidobacteriota; class UBA6911; order UBA6911; family UBA6911; genus UBA6911. Next base: position 6,435 of record JAIRVC010000088.1, on the reverse strand, counting down.
CATTTCGATCTCGCCAGAGTCAACAAGATGCTGGGCGTCAAACCAGTCAAACCAAAGAAAACGACCACGCCGCGCGGCGCATAATTATTCGCGATGCCAAGCCGGAGGCCAAGACGTGTTTTACATGTTTTATGCGTGCGCCCCCGGCTTAACCACGTTTTGACATCGCGCTCTTGACGCGTACATTAAAAATCCGCAATCCGGATTAAGGCTCTTTGGATAAGGAACAATGTTTATTACATTTGAAGGGATTGAAGGGTCCGGAAAAAGTTTACAGATCGTCCGCGCCCATGAATATTTGCTGAAAAAAGGGCGTTCCTGCCTGCTGACGCGTGAACCCGGCGGAACCGGTTTCGGACGGGAACTCCGCGAAGTGCTGTTGCGTCCGGGCGGCGCGGCGCGTGAACCCTGGAGCGAACTGCTCCTTTACCTGGCGGACAGACATCAGCATCTGAAGGAAGTGATCGAACCGGCGCTCGCGCGCGGTGAAATTGTGCTTTGCGACCGGTATCAGGACGCCACGCGCGCGTATCAGGGCGCGGCGCGCGGCATTGCGCCGGACGCGATCGAGGATGTGTCGCGGCTTTTGGGCGTCATCGAACCGGCAAAGACGATTCTGCTCGATCTTGATCCCGAAGCCGGACTTCGCCGCGCGCGGCGGCGGAACTCGCTTGACCCCGCCGCGGCCGCCGAGGGGCGTTTTGAAGATGAGGATATGGCTTTTCACGCGCGTGTCAGGCGGGCGTATCTGGATCTTGCCGAAGCGTACCCGCAAAGATTTTGCGTTATTTCAGCGGCGGACGAGCCCGATGTGGTTTTCGCCCGTATTGCCGCTTTGATCGATCAATGGATTTATGGATAACTTCATAGGCAATCGCCGCGCCGTAAATATTCTGAAAAAGGCCATCGAACAGGATCGGCTGCCTCATGCCATGATCTTTGCCGGGCCGTCCGGCGTGGGAAAATGCACGCTGGCATTGTTGACCGCCCAGGCGTTGAACTGCCTGACGCCGCAAGACGGCAATGCCTGCGGGCGGTGTGCCGCCTGCAGGCGCATTATGGCTTACGTCGAAAGCCGCCATAAAGAATGCGTCAACGGCGAAAGTTCCGCTTGCGGCGTCTGCTCCGTTTGTCAGGCGCGGAACCGGCGGCATCCGGACATGCTCCTTGTGGAACCGGAAGAAAGAACGACCATAAGCATCAATCAAATCAGGGATGTCATAGCCGAAACGGCTTTTCAGCCGCTTGAGGCGCGGTATCGCGTGGTGATACTTGATCCCGCCGACCAGATGCGCGTCGAGGCGCAGAACAGCCTGTTGAAAACGCTGGAAGAGCCGCCAAGCCGTATGATCATGATTTTAATCGCGACAAATCCGTACCTGCTGCTCGAAACCATTCGCTCTCGCGCCCGCATTCTTCCTTTTGGCGAGATTCCCTCCGGGCAGATCGCTCAATACCTGACGCAAAACGAAGGAAAATCCGGGCCGGACGCGCGTTTGGCCGCGGCGCTCAGCGGCGGGAGCCTGGGCGCGGCGCTTGATTTCAACACGGCGGAATACCGTGACGCGCGTGAATCCGCGCTCGAATTCGTCAAGCTGCTTTTGTGCTGCGGATCGTTTACACGCGCCAGCGCCCTGGCCGCTGTCGCCGCGAAGGATAAAGATGTTTTCCGCACATGGATGGAATCGGCTTCGGCGCTTTTGCGCGACGTTTATTATTCCGGCGTGGCGGCCGGACGGGTCGGCCAGAGTGATCTCATCGAAAAATTGCGGGTACTTCGGCAAAACACGCGGCATTCCCATCTTGTCCGCGCAATTGAGGCCATGCGCAAACTGCAAACGGATCTGCATTATAACGTGAACCGTCAGATCGCCCTCGAGGCTCTTTTTATAAACCTTTCAAGGTAGAGTTTTCCGGCTGCCGCCTTTCCGTATCCGCCTCGCGGCTGCTGCTGAAATACTTTTTCAAAACCGTCGTCATTTCATTAAAGTTCAGCGGTTTTCCAATATGTTCGTTCATGCCCGCCGTGAAACACCGGTCGATGTCTTCCTTGAACACGTTGGCGGTCATCGCGATAATCGGAACGGTTTTTGCGCAGGTATGATCAAGGGCGCGGATAAGCCTGGTGGATTCATAGCCGTCCATGCCGGGCATGTGTATGTCCATGAAAATCAGATCGAATTTTTCCGGGTCGGCGGCAAATTTTTCCAGCGCCTGTTTCCCGTCCTCAGCCTCAATTATATCCATCCTGAAATCCGCCAGAAGCGCTATAACAATCTCCCGGTTAATCTCTACATCTTCGGCAAGCAGCAGCCGCTTGCCCGCGCAAACCTCTTTGGCGTCATTAATGTTATAGACCGCTTTGTCTCCGGACGCGCTGTGTTTCGCGCCTTCCCGGGGCAATTCCGCCTTTATGGTAAATATAAACGCCGATCCCCGGCCTTCCTTTGACTCGACGCGGATATTGCCGCGCATCATTTTCACTATCTTTTTCGAGATTGCAAGTCCAAGCCCCGTGCCGCCGAACTTGCGTGAGATGCTCGAATCAACCTGGACAAACGACTGAAAGAGCTTGCTTTGCTGTTCTTCGGAAATGCCGATGCCCGTATCGGTAACGCGCAGTTCCATAACGCATGTGTCATTCTCCCCGTTGCCATCGAGGCGTTTCGCTTCAAGGCCGATTCTTCCTCCGTTGGGAGTAAATTTGATCGAATTGCCGACAAGGTTGGTGATAACCTGCGTAAGCCGCTGTTCGTCGGTAATGACGCGCGCGGGAACCAGCGGATCGATGTTTACCGCGAGACTCTGATTTTTTTCACCCAGGCGGAATTCAAAAAGATTCGCGATTCTCTGCATCATGGCGGAAAAGTCAAATTCAGTGCATGAAAGCTCTAATTTGCCTTCTTCGATTTTTGACATGTCGAGTATGTCGTTTATGACGCCCAGCAACTGGTTGGAAGCGCCGTTGATTTTATCAAGGCAATAGTTCTTTCGCTTCAAATCCTCAGCGTTGGCGGCAATTGTGGCCATGCCGATGATCGCATTCAGGGGAGTTCGGATTTCATGGCTCATATTTGCGAGGAAATTGGATTTTGCCATGCTGGCCTGTTCCAGGTACTGCTTTGTTTTGGTGATCTCGGTCGTGTCGTGGAACAGGATAAAAGCGCCCTGAAAGACATTCGCTTCATCGTGCATCGGCGTAAAGTGAATTTCGTAATGATGCTCCTTCCCCTCGCGTCCCAGATCCATTGCTCTCTCAAAAACAACAGGAATTTGTTCCGTTTCCGAGGTTTTGAAAAAGCGGATTATTTCGTCAAGCAGGGCCGGCTCGCAAAATTTTGAAAATACCTCGGTATAGTGCAGCTTGCGTATGCTGTCAAAGCTGTGAATATTTAATTTTTGAAGAAAAATGTCGGCGCAGTATACAAGCCCGCCGTTCTTGTCCAAAAGCAAAATGATATCCGGGCTGTTTTCAAAAACCATGTTCATGTAGCTGTCCTGGCGCGAGAGCCAGCGATCCTTCATTGAACGGACATATTCATAAATAGCGGTCAGCGCAAGAACAAAAAAATAAACTCCGCATACAATCACAGCCTCGCCGAATGTGTAATTATGGCTTGTCAGGCCAGTGGAAAAGGTGCCGACGATGACAACCACGAATAAAAGCAGGGCGGGAATGAGTCCCGATGTCAGCCCCAGGGTAAAAATCGACATAAGCGGGTATGAAAATATCCACAGGCCTCCAAATCCATCAAGCTGGCTTTGGGCGAAAATCGACGTTCCGCAAAAAACGCCGTATACCGCTATAACGATGAAGCCCCCCACTTTGAATGGAAGCTCGGTGCGCAGGAGCAGCAGATTCAAAAAAATAAGGAACCCGATTATCAATTGCGTCAGCCCCTGTTCAACGAGGCGGCTTCGCATATCGGAAACTCCGATGCAGATAATCAGAACCGATACGATGGTATAGGTGATATTAAGCACGATAAGGCGGATTACCGCATCCATATCCTTTTCGTCGTGTATCCCCGTATATTTTCCGCTGGTCAACAGGGAAAAAATCGTATCCTTCGCAAGTTTCATCTTTGTCCTGCCGTTTTGGTTTTAATCAGCATTTCATTGGTTTCAATCAGCGGTTTCTTGAGGGAATTGTTCTGTTTTTTCCATTATTTTTGCCGCGCAGGAAAACGCCACCATGATTCCAAGGATCAGCAGCAATGCCGCAATGCCCATTTGCAGATACGGAATCGTGGTGGCGGCATTGCCCTGCAAAACCAGTATCGCCCGATCCTTGATAATAATGACAAGTGAAGAAAAGGTAATTATCAACATGATAATCGTGGGGATCAGCAGCATTACGATACGGCGGCCTGTTTTTCTAAAAAACATGGTGCAGGCAATAAGGGTCAATGCCGCCAGAAGCTGGTTTGCCGCGCCAAAAAGCGCCCAGATGTTCTGGTAGCCCAAAACGGCCAAAAGACAGGCGGGCGTCAGCGTGCAAACGGCGGATGCCGGTTTCGATTTCATTATCCAGATGATCGCGCTTCCTTTGCCGTCGCCGTTTTCAATGGAAAACAGCTCCTGAAAAGACAGCCGCCCAAGCCTGGCGACAGTATCCAGCGTGGTTAATATGAATGAAGAGACGGCAAGGGAAACAATTGTGAAAGAAACATTAAGCGGAAGGCCTATTTTGTGGAGGAAACCGGATACCGCCGTCGCGAAAACCACAGGAGGCGTTTCTTTCGGCAGCACTCCGCCGTAAGCGATAGAGCCAACCGCTATAAGCGCCAGAACGGCCACCAGCGTTTCCATCAACATTGCCCCGTATGATATCGGGAGCATATATTTTTCATTGCTTATCTGCTTGGAAACGGCTCCGGTCGCCACAAGGGAATGAAAGCCCGAAATCGCCCCGCAGGCGATGGTTACAAAAAGCACCGGAAAAAGGTAGCTGCCGTTGACGTTAAAGGCGACAAAAGCGGGAATTTCTATTTTCGGATTGGTAAACACCACGCCGACAAAAGCAGCGATGATCATTGCGACAAGCAGAAACGAATTGAGGTAGTTCCTGGGCTGTCCCAGCGTCCATATCGGAATTACGGAAGAAATGAATATGTACGCGTAGATGATGTAGAGCCAGGCGGTCTTATGCAGAAACAGTGGACAAAGTATCCCAATAACTATGCAGACGATCAACACGTCGATGGCGACAATCCCGCTGGCAAGATCGGAGGTTTTTCGCTTGCGTATAAGAAACCCCAGTCCTATTGCCGCCGGAATAAAAAGCATCGAGGTTGTCGCTACCGAGGCATTTGTCTTAATGCCATCGCCGGCCGCGTCAAAGCCGGCAAATGTTCCCGCCACAATGTCGGCAAATGCCGCGGAGATTAATATTGAAAACAGCCAGACGAAAATCAGAAACAGGCGTTTGCCTGATTTTCCCACATACAGCTCAATCAGGTAGCCGATGGATTTACCCTTGTTTTTTACAGAGGTATACAGCGCGACAAAATCGTGAACCGCTCCGAAAAATATCGCTCCGAAAAGCAGCCACAAAAGAACCGGCACCCAGCCGAACATAGCCCCGATAATCGGCCCGTTGATCGGCCCCGCTCCGGCGATTGACGCGAATTCATAGCCGAACGCCACCGCCGGAGATGTTGGAACGTATTCCGCTCCGTCTTCAAATTCATGCGCCGGAGTCTTCCTTGCCGGATCTATGCCCCATGTGCGCGCAAGGTAGCGGCCGTACAAAAGGTAGGCAATCGTAAGCGCAACAACGGAAATAATCAGTAAGAGCAACCCATTCATAATCCAAACACGCTACCAACATGACAAACGGTTAATAATCAAAACCAATTATTGTTATCCTAATACTACATCGTTCGGGTATGTTTTGTATACTTCATCGGAAGGTTTTTACCTGATATTGAGGCGCGAACATGATTGATTGTTGCGGATCACATGAAGGACGTTATCGTTTAAGGAAACACTGATAAAAACCTATGCCAAAAATGTATATTCCGCCGCTTGTTCTGGACGGGCTTTCCCGCGCGATGCCGGGTTTGCCGGAATTGTTGAGCTACAACCGTAAGCCGCTAAAGCGCGACCTGATCGCCGGATTATCCGTGGCGGCGGTATCGCTGCCGGTCAGCATCGCGTATGCGCAGCTGGCGGGATTCAGTCCGGTGGTCGGTCTTTACAGCACGATTCTGCCGATGATCGTTTACGCTTTTTTCGGTTCATCGCGGCAATTGATCGTGGGGCCGGACGCCGCCACCTGCGCTATGATCACGGCGACGCTTGCGCCGCTGGCTGCGGGCGTTGGCGCTTATTACCATGCGCTGGCGGTGTCGCTGACATTGTTCACAGGGTTTTTCTGCATCCTGGCGGGGCGTTTCCGGCTGGGATTCCTGGCGGATTTATTGTCGCGCT
>JAIRVC010000045.1 GCA_031254095.1 Acidobacteriota bacterium | reverse complement strand
TCCGCACGTATTTTCAGGCGCTTTCCGGCGGGGCGCCCTCGTTCCCCTGTCTTTTGCAATAACTTCGCCTGTCGCGCCATTTGCTGATTCCCAGAGCCAAAAGCAGCACTACAACCAGCACGCAAGCGGCGGCTATTGTGTTTTCTTTTATTATTTCGGCTGCCCGGCTGCCGAACTTCGCGGCAAGCCAGGCTACGAGGGAATACCTGACCAGCCTGCCGGAAAACACCGAGGCCGCGAAGCGGATTTTGCCCGTTTTCAGCACCCCTGCGGCGAGAATTACCAGCTTGGTCGGAAACGGCGGCGGCGCGAGCACCGAACCGAAAACAGCCCACGCGCCGTATACCTGCATCTTTTGCTCTATTTGCGCCACGCGGTCCGGATTAAAACGCGCCAGCGCCTTTTCGCCGCTCTTATGTCCGATGCCGTAAAGTATCATGTTTCCGAGCGTTGAACCGACCGTGGCCGTCAATGCTATCCAGAAAAAATGGAAATCAGCCGCGTAGGCCAGCAGCAAAATAACCGCGTCCGGCCCTCCGGCAAGCGGCACCAGAGCCGAATCAAGAAAAGAGATGAAAAAGAGGCCGGGGATCCCAAGAACGGTCAGATACTCACTCAAATTATTCAGAAAATTCACAAAGCGCCCCAAAAGAAAGACTGCAATATCGATAAAATGAATAATTAAATATAATACCAGTAATGTGTTTCTGATTGGTAGAATGATTTTAGAGAAACGCTGATTAATTATCCGCGCGGAATGAAACGCCCGCCTGTCGGCGGCCAGTGGTCAGTGGTTAGTGATCATCGGAACTAAAGCCCCGCCGCCTCAAGCGCGGGAAAATCGCGCAGCAATTCCCTTCCCCCATCCACGACAAGTTTGCCGTTTTGCAGCAGAAGTACGCGCGAACAGGTCTCCTCCGCGAACGCGAGGTCATGCGTCGCTATGAGCTTTCCTTGCGATAAATCAGAGAGAATGGTTGTCATGTTACGCCGGGCGCGAGGATCTAAAAAAGCGGTCGGTTCGTCGAAGAGCAAAAATTCAGGATTCATCGCAAGCACGGCCGCGATAGCCGCCAGGCGCTTTTCCCCACCTGAGAGTTTTAGCGGAGAACGCTCAGCCAGATGCCCGATCCCGAGACGCGACAGCACGGCGTTTACGCGTTCGGCCGTTTCGGTTTCACCGCAGCCGAAACTGCGCAATCCGAACGCTATATCTTCAAAGATAGTTGGCATAAAAAGCTGGTCGTCCGGATTTTGAAACACCAGGCCGACCCGTGAACGAACCTCGCTCAGCGTCCTTTTATTAAGGATGGTTTCGCCCACTTGGATCTCGCCTAACGCCGGTTGCAGCACGCCGACAAGCGCGAGCAGGAGCGAGGTTTTTCCCGCGCCGTTCGCGCCTATCAGCGCGACGCTTTCTCCCGCCTTGATCGAAAAACGCGCCGCGTTTATCGCGCATGTGCCATCCGGATATTTAACCGTTAAATCCGTAACCGCGAGCAAAAAACACCTACCAGACCGTAATAAAACGCAGCAGCAGGGACGGCAGGCACACCGCCGCGAGTGCGAGCGCGTCCGCGCGTTTAAATTGCCGCCGCGAGGGTGGAACATGTTTCAATGAATAACCACGGCAGCGCATGGCCGCGTGAACGCGTTCGGCCCTGTCAAATCCGCGCAGGAGCAACTGGCCGACAAATGAACCCATGTGCCGCATTTCGAGCGCCTTTTTATTGCCGGAGCGCAATTTATACGCCATCGTCATTGAATGGACTTCTTCAAGCAGAACGCCGATGTAGCGAAACGTCATTTCGAAAACCATCACAAAAACCATCGGCACGCAAAGCCGCCGCATTTGCGCAGTAAGTTCGGTAAACGGCGTCGTCGCGACAAGCAGCAGCGCCGCCATGACGCACAAATACATTTTCAATAAAATAGTCGCCAGCGATAAAACGCCAAGACTGACCGTAACGCCGCCGACGCTGAACGCCGCCGCTTTATCGAATACGACATTTGATATGCCCGCGAACAGGCAGAACGGCAGCGCAATAAGCACACGCGGGAGCAGCAGCCTGTACGGCAGTTCCGCAAGCGCCATCATTATGAACGGATAGAAAAGATAGGGCGCGAGACGCGCAAAATCATACCGCCCGAATGACGCTACAAAAACGATGAATACGAGCGCGGAGAAAAGTTTCGCGAGCGGGTGCAGGCGATGTATCGCCGTCCGTCCCGCGGCGAGGTTTTCCAGCGCCCGAATCTCGTGGACGCGCGCGCTTATGTCAGACATTTACCACGGCTTTTTTACGTTTTTTAGTCCTTGAAATCACAAATCCTGTCGCGCCCGCAAAAATAAATGTAATTGCCGCGCCGAAAATGCCCGATACTGAAGTTCCCATCGCGTTTTCGGGATCGGACGTAAAAGCATAATCAGGCAGAAACGCGACGCTATCCCGCAAGCTTGCCGCGCCGTCAAAGATGCCTCCAACGGCTTCAAGCTCCGTTTCCTCTCCAAGAACTTTATATGTGGTTTTGCCGATCGCCCACTCCAGCCCGTCCGGATTCGCGGACACGAACAACGACAGCGCGCCGCCGACAACGACTGTCATGACGACAAACGCTATAAGCAGCTTTTTCGTTGAAACGCCGCCGGGGCGCTCGGCCGGCCGCGCTGAGCCGTCGATGATTTCCGGGCGCATTTTGTAAACGAAGCACAGTACCGCCGCGGTAACGATTCCCTCGACGATTCCTATTGCAAGGTGAATCGGCATCATGAGCGCGGCGAACGTGCCGAATGGAAGCGCCGTTATTCCCGAAAACAGCGTTTGAAGCACCACGCAGAGCGCTCCAAGCTGAAGTCCAACTATAACAGCCGCAACCGACGCTATTGGCAGGCGCCTGTAATCGGCGTTGCCTTTAATCAAAGGCTTAAATATCAGCGGATATACAAAAAGACACGGGATCACGCCCAAATTAAAAATGTTGCTGCCCAGCGCCAAAAGTCCGCCGTCCGCAAAGAAAAGGCATTGAATAATAAGTACCGCCGCGATGGAGAGAAAGGCCGGCACGCCTCCGAGCAGGCCCGCGAGCAGAATCCCGCCGCCGATATGCCCCGACGAACCCGTTGCCGGTATCGTGAAGTTAATCATCTGTCCCGCAAATACGAGCGCGCCGGCAACGCCCATAATCGGGACTTTCTTCTCGGCGAGCTCATCCTTCTTTACATTCGCCGCCGCCGCGACGATTGCCGCGACGCTTATCGCGTTCATTGCCATGCCGACCGCCGGCGAAACAAGGGCATCAGCCATGTGCATAATTCAATCAACTCCTTCAATAAACTCTTTAAGGAAGCGCCCTTTGCGCAACGACAAAAATTGTACCGGCATAAAAATTGCCGGTAAGCCCGGTGGGGGGATGTTTTTTGTACTTCAGGAGCATATATTTATTTAAGATAATATAAAAATTATGGAAATATCCGGGGCAGGAGAAGCGACTCAATGAGCAAACATACGCACGGCGGCATAACGCATACGCATAACCACGATGACGAACCTCAAGCGCACAGCCACACACACGCGCATACAAAAGCGGTTCTCAATCGTATTTCGCGCGCGATCGGACACATGAATGCCGTGCGCGGCATGATTGAACCTGGACGCGACTGTTCCGAAGTGCTGATTCAGCTTGCCGCCGTGCGTTCCGCCATAAACAGAACCTGCGAGGTAATCCTGAAAGACCATCTGGAGCACTGTATCGTTGACGCGATAAACACCGGCGACATGGAGGCGCTTGAGAAATTGAAACGCGCCGTGGAATTGCTGATGAAATAAAACAGGATGATTACTCGAAGTAAGACTATATTCGGAGGTGCATATGTCGAATTTTATGTTTATATGTTTAGTTGTTTCGATTTCCGCGCCAGCAATAATTATTGGATGCACCATTGCGAGTATGCGCAAAGGCTCATCCGCGCTCAAATCTAAACCTAAGCGTCTCCATTCTATTACTACAACAAACAATCCTCAGGAAACACTGAAAGCAATTGTTCGTTTTGCCCAACAGTCGAATTACCATCTCTCATTTATAGATGAAATAAAATATCAGACGGTGCTTGAGGATTCACCCAGTTTAACAAGTTGGGGGTTTTTCTATCCAATATTTATATCGCAACGCGATGATAAGACTACACTGATCGAGGTTGGTATAAAAAGCAAGTTGGTTCAGATTGGCCCTATTGTGTCGATACACCATCAAAGGTGCATTAATGGGATAAAAGCCGCGCTGTTTTTGCAAAAATGACGCCGCATGAGGTAATTGCAAAACATCTAATTTTACGTGCAAAACCGCCAAGTTGGAATATGTAGATTCGTTCTCATCGCTTCAATCTACAAAAAACTCTATCCTTTTACGAAATTCCGTAGTAGAATTAATTTTTATATGATTTAGGTGACTTTTGAGCAAGAAAGGAGATTTAATATGA
>JAIRVC010000019.1 GCA_031254095.1 Acidobacteriota bacterium | reverse complement strand
CCGGAAGATGTTCGATGGCAAGCCGCGCCGCTTCGCCGAACCCGGCGATTGCCGGAACGTTTTCAGTCCCCGCGCGGCGTTTGCGCTCCTGCGAACCGCCGGTCATATACGAAGCCAGCTTTGTCCCTTTCCGGATATAAAGAGCGCCGGCTCCCTTGGGGCCGTGAAACTTGTGACCGGACAGCGACAGCATGTCAACGCCAAGCTCCTCGACATTTACAGGGATTTTCCCCGCGGACTGCACCGCGTCGGTGTGAAGCTGTACGCCGCGCCGCCTGGCGATTTCCGCGATTTCTCGTATCGGCTGAATTACGCCTGTTTCGTTGTTGGCGTGCATCACGGAAATAAGCAATGTCGTATCCCGTATGGCTTGTTCAATAGCTCCGGCGTCTACGCTGCCGGAGGCATCCGCCGGAACGTATGTAATTTCCGCTCCGGCGGCTTCCATTGCTTTACAGGTTGAGAGGATTGCCGGATGCTCAATCCGCGTCGTGACAAAATGAGCGCCGGGCCGCCCGCCGGCGGTTCGCCACACACCCCAGAGCGCCCAGTTATTTGATTCCGTGCCTCCGGAAGTAAAAACCACATCCCGCGTGTCCGCGCACAGCAGCGCGGCAACATTGCGGCGCGCGTCATCAACGACGCGCCGCGCGTCCTGTCCGAAAAGATGCACGGAACTCGCGTTGCCGTAGCATTGCCTGAAGCAGGGCAGCATTGCCGCGACAACACGCTCGTCCGCCTGCGTTGTCGCGCTGTTGTCCAGATAGATTCTTTCGTTCATAACAAATTAGAATAGCATACTGCTCAAACTTCTTTAATCTCGCGGCGGATTGAGGAAAAGATGGTTCACGGCGGATTTTTCTGATCACTGACCACTGGTCACTAACCACTGATCCGCGCCGCAATAGGAAATTTCATCGGGCTGTTTCCGGATGTTGTTACTTTGCAATACTTAACCCTCATTTGCTTGATATTGATGCGAAAGTCGGATTGTTGTATAATATTTTGATTAATTAAACATTGACGTCCTGATATACGTAGAGGCGATTTTGGAACGAACTGGGGTCGGCGCGGTTACAAAAACTCAATGGACATGTTTCATCCTGTATATGGCGATCGCCGGCGGTTACCTGGGACTGGAAATAGACAGTTTTGTTGGCGACCTTCCATTTTTCCGGCTGGACACAGTGTTGCTACTTATCAATATCATGGTCATTCCGCTGATTCCCCTGATTTTCCGCGTTTTGGCCGTATCGTTTACCCAACGGCAAAACCGCGGCGTCACATACGCGGCGGCGGTTTCGGGCGCGCTTTACCTGCTTTTGATCGCCTTTCTCGCGATTTATAAATCCGTTTGCCGGATTGATTTTGATTTTTACTTTTTCCTGTATAACACCGATGACGCGTTGCCGGTTATCATAAAGATGTTCGCGCCGTGGATTCCGGTCATATTGTTAACCGGCGCGGCGTTTATGTATATCCTGAAAAACGCTTTCGTGCTCCCAACGCGTCAGGCGCTTAAATCCCCTAAAAAGGCGCGGAGAATAATCCTGACGGCTCTTTTCTTCTGCTGCGTCTGCCAGATCGTGACATTGCAGGATGTCCGCGGTTCCACCGCGGGATTCGTTTATGCCAGTTCTTTAAGCGACCGAAAACTGCGGGACGATTACGCCGGCCTTTACGCGAAACATATTGAGGCGCTGCAGGAGAGTTTGCCGAGGCGCACTGACCGGTTCGATCCATCGGCGCTGGGCGACGCGGTTTTCATCGTCAAACAGGAGAGCCTTAATGGCCTTCTGGCCAATCCGGAAATCACGCCGCAACTGTTTCGCGCCGGACGCGACGGCGTCCTGATCCAAAAGATGTACGGCAATTCCATACAGAGCCTGCGCGGCTACGGTTGTATTTTGTGCGGCGTTCCGCCGAGCATAACCTTCGCGCTTGCCGACGCCTACCCTGCCGCCGAGTTGGAAAAGCTTAACTGCCTGCCGCGGATTTTTCAGGATCTCGGCTACCGCACGCTCTATTTTTTCGGCGGCAGCCGTAATCCGCGCATCGTACATTTTGCTGAATCCATCGGGTTTGAAAAAGTCCTGGCCGACGACATCATGCGTCCCGAAGATGTCAAATATAACTGGGGCTATCGGGAAGACATTTTTTACGCCCGTGTGCGTGAGTATCTGAAGGCGCGCTACGACGGGCAGAAACTATTTGTGTTTATCGACACGGGCGCAACCAATCACGCGCCGTTCGACGTGCTTGACAAGTCCCTCAATAAAAAGGTTCCGTTTCCAAGACCGCGTAATTTCACGGAAAGGATTTCAAATACGACTTTTGCGCAGGACGCTTATTTCGGAATCCTGTACGACATGTTTGTGGAGGATTACGGCGATAGGGGAACGCTTATTGCCGTCAGCGACCACGCCTGGCCGATTCCGGTTCACAAGGACAACATTTTTAACGAGCGCGGCGCTTACGAGGAAAATTTCCTTATATCATTTCTTTTTGTGCCGCCTATGTCAAAAGCCGCCGAGTTTGACATAGGCGCGCGGGTTCCCATTCGCTTCAGCCAGATGGATATTCAGCCCGCCATACTGGATTTGCTTGGAATGGAAAGGCCGGAGCTGTTGGGGGAATCCTTCGCTCCCTGGCTCCTGAAAACCTCCGATAACAGAAATCCCGGCGAGACAAAAGCCACTCTCTCAATTCAGCCTTACGGCGGCGGCTTCATCGCGCTTGTGAAATATCCGAAAAAATATCTCTTTAGCGTTCTGGATAAGAATGTCCGCATCTACGATCTTGAAAAGGATCCGGGCGAGTTTTCTCCCGAAATTCACCCTGTTGACGAGTATATTCCGCTGATTCATGACTTCTTTCGACGGCAGCATAAATATCCGGATGGATTGGGCTCTGAGCTTTGGACGGAACAATGAAATTTCCCATACAGGAAATCCTGCGTAACGCAGGGCAGGCTCTGTTCCGGAATTGGGGAAGGGCGGTGCTGACTTCGTTGAGCATGGTCGTCGGTACGGCGTCGCTTGTGCTTGTAGTCGTGGTCGGCATCAGCGGCCGTGAATACACGCTGGAACAGATCCGCGGCGTTGGAACCAACCTGGTTTCCATCAGCAATGAGGGAGCTCCGCCTTCCGACCGCATTAACTTTATGGATCTGGACGCCATCCGCAGGGAAATTCCGCACATACAAAGCGCGGCCGCGGTTGTCACCGCGCAGCCTTCGCTGACCATGGAAGGGCTCACGCACCGGGTTACGCTGATAGGAACTTCGCCGGAATATGAAATTGTGCGAAATATTCAGATTGTGCGCGGACGTTTTATGGATGAAAGCGACCTGAATTTCCGCAACAAGGTCTGCCTGGTCACGGAATACTTCGACGAAAAACTGCAGCGCGATCCTTTTTACGACGGTCACGTAACGTTTTACGGCATCCGTTTCAAGGTTATCGGCGTATTCCGTGAACGGGTCAGCACTTTCGGTCAAACTGAAGTCGTCGATTTCAGCGCCATCGCGCCGATTTCCGTCGTTCGTTTTTTCAAGGGAAACGATACTATTGATTTTCTTTACGTCTCGGCGGACGACATGCGGTATGTTCCGGAAGTCTCAACGGCGGTAAAGTCGCTTCTTATCGCCCGGCATCGCAACCAGTCCTTTTACCGCGTGGACAACCTGGCCGCAATTTTAGACGCCGCCAACAAAATCAGCATGGGACTTACTCTTTTGCTTCTGGTCATCGCGACGATCTCTCTGGTTTCAAGCGGCATCAGCATTATGAACGTTATGCTTATCACGGTTACGGAGCGAACCCGCGAGATCGGCGTCAAAAAAGCCGTCGGCGCCCAGCGCCGCATACTGCTGACGGAATTTCTGACGGAAGCGCTGATTTTGAGCGGCGGC
>JAIRVC010000262.1 GCA_031254095.1 Acidobacteriota bacterium | reverse complement strand
CGCGGATATTTATTGGGCGCGCGGCATCAGCTCAAAAGCATAGTGTTATTGAAATGTCACGCGGCCGGCTATAAAATGAGCGGGATATTCAGAGGTAGCATGGGGGCGCGCGCGATGATTGTAGCCGAGGCAATTCACAGCCAGATAGGAAGCGCATCTTTTATTCGCAGGATGTTTGAAGAAGGCATCCGCATGAAGGCCGAACGCGGAGCGGAAAACGTTTTTGATTTTACGCTGGGAAATCCGAGCGAGGACCCGCCGCCGGCAATCATGGATACGCTTCGCAAAATCGCGGCTGACAGCCCGCCGGGGTCTCACGGCTATATGCCGAACGCGGGCTACGCGCGGACGCGGGAAGCCGTCGCCGAACGTCTCGGCAAAGAAACCGGCCTCCGGTTTTCGGCCGGCAACGTAATAATGACGTGCGGCTGCGCCGGCGCAATGAACGCCGCGCTCAAAGCGATTATCAATCCGGGCGACGAGGTGATAGTTCCGACACCCTTCTTCCCGGATTACAAATTTTATATTTCCAACTATGGCGGCCGGATGATTCCAGCGGCAACGCGCGAAGATTTTTCGCTTGACGTTCCGGCTGTGGAATCGCTCATTACGCCAAAAACCCGCGTGATATTGCTGAATTCTCCGAATAACCCATCAGGCGCGGTTTATTCGGAAAAAACCTTGCGTGAGCTTGACGCCGTTATAGAGCGGGCGGGCGGCACAATTGTGGTTATCAGCGACGAGCCCTACACCTCGATTGTTTACGACGGCGTGAAATGTCCGTCGGCGGCGGCCTGTATTTCCAACTGCCTGATTACAACGTCGTGGTCAAAAAAATGGGGTCTTGCGGGAGAACGTATCGGGTATCTGGCAATTTCTCCGAAGATCGCCGAAGCTGGCGCGCTTTTCGAAGCCTGCGTGTTCACAAACCGCGTTTCCGGATTTGTAAACGCCCCGGCCATCTGGCAGCGCGTAGTCGCTGAAGCGCCCGATGAATCGCCGGATATGGCTCTCTATCACCAAAAACGGGACATTTTGTGCGACGGCCTGCAGAAACTCGGCTACGAACTTCACAAGCCGCAGGGGGCATTCTACGTTTTCCCGAAAACCCCTATCGCCGACGATGCCGCGTTTATACGGCTTCTGCAAGAGGAAGGCGTTCTGGCGGTTCCCGGCAGCGGTTTCGGCCTCGGCGGCTATATGCGGCTTTCACTTACCGTTCCGCTTGATACGATTACGCGCTCCCTTCCGTCATTCGGCAGGGTTCTGGATAATCTGGATAAATTGAAGCTGCAAAAATGAAATTGAATGTGAATCTTAAAACTAAAATCGTTGCGATCGTTATGTTTTGCTCGGCATGCGCCGCAAGCCTCTCCGCTTTATCCGTTTCAGATCTGAGCGTTCCCGCGCCAAGACTCAAGTCGGCCGCCTTTATCGTTAAAAATCAAAGAACGGACGAATTGCTCCTGACCCGCCGGGCAGATACCGGGCAGCCAATCGCTTCGATTACAAAGCTCATGACGGCGATGACGGTTCTGGACGGGCAGCTTGATCTGGACGAAGAAATAGTCATCGAGGAGGCCGACAAGGACCGGCTGCGCAACAGCCCCTCCCGCCTGCCAATAGGAACAAGGCTCACCCGCCGCGAAGCGCTGCAGCTTGCGTTGATGTCGTCGGACAACCGCGCGGCGCACGCGCTCGGGCGCACCTGGCCTTCCGGCATTGAGGCTTTCGTTGAGGCGATGAACCGGAAAGCGTTGGCGCTTGGACTCGAAAATACGCGCTTTGTTGAGCCGACGGGTCTTTCAGAGGAAAATGTATCTTCCGCGCTTGATCTGGCGCGCATGGCGGACGCGGCCTGCGGCTATCGGACTATCCGCGATTTTTCGACGAGCCGCGAACTCCTGATACGGCATAAAAGACAGCAGATTCAGTTCGGCAACACAAACGCCCTGGTCGGAAACCCGCGCTGGGGCATAGACATTTCAAAAACAGGCTACATTTCGGACTCCGGATATTGCCTCGTAATGCAGATGAAGGTAAACGGCGAACCGATTATTGTGGTGCTATTAAATTCCGCCGTCGACAGAGACCGCGCCGAAGACGTCCTGCGCATCCGGCAATGGCTGGAAGGCCCGCAATCCGCCCGCCAGGCAAAAGGAAAACTTTAGGCAACCTCCGAAAACCCCAAACTCTGCGTTACGCTCCTTCGGCAAAATGCATTTACGTAAATGCAAACTCCGCTTTTGCCTCAGTCGCAAGCCTTGATTTCGGGGTTTTCGGAGGTTGCCTTTATTAATCAGTATTGGGAACTTCTAAAAACCCTAAAACGCGGGAACGTAGCAGTTCTTTCAATGCCTGCGGAAAAATCCTGGGATCGCCGGTTTTAAACCGGTGGGCGTTTTCCGGCGCCGATTTCAGAATATCTTCCCATTCGGCGGGCGCGGCGGTTTCCCCGATTAACACAAGGGCGTTCGCCCGCGATATGATTCCGCGCGCGCTTTCCTTAAATTCCGTGACGCCGCCGTTAAGAACCAGTATAGAAAAATCGGCGGCGATAAAATCCAGCACGCCGTTCCCTTCAATTACGACATAAGGCGAATTTTCAATAATCGCCCGCACGGCGGGAATCGCCGCTTCGATTCGTTCGGCCTGTATCCAGAAGGCGCGGCGGGCTCCGGATCTGAGAAAACGCGAAGTATCGGTTTCGCCATCGCGGTTTGTTTCCTCAATAATGGCGTAACCTTTCTGGAAATCGCCGGAATGCCGATGCGAGGAAATTTTAAGAGCCGTCCAGTCATATTCCGGCAGCGCGGCGATCAAGCCTTCGGCGATGGATGTTTTACCGACTTTCCGTGAATGTCCGCTGACTGCGACAATGGGCATAATAACCAAGTGGTCAGTGATCAGTGGTCAGTGATCAGAAAAAGCAGAGAGTTATGAGCGCATAACAATATAAAACTGACCACTGATTACTGACCACTGACCACTAATTAAAGGCATATTTAAAAACGTCTTCGTAGTGTTCGGCGTAGTGAACCTTAAAACCTTTTTTCAGATATTCGGGCAGCTCGTCGAAATCCTTGCGGTTGGCTTCAGGAAAAATCAGCGTTTTGCAGCGAACACGCCGCGCGGCGATAACTTTTTCCTTTACGCCGCCGATCGGCAGCACCTGCCCCGTGAGCGTCAGTTCTCCGGTCATTGCCAGATTCTTTTTTACCGGCTTGCAAAGCATCATCGAAAGGAGCGCCGTCGCCATGGTTATGCCGGCCGAAGGGCCGTCTTTAGGCGTCGCTCCCGCCGGGACATGGATGTGAACAAACCTGGTTTCAAAAAAATCGGCATCGGCGCCGTACTCCTTGAGACGCGCCATGACATACGAATAGGCAATGTCGGAACTTTCCACCATGACCGCGCCCAACTGCCCCGTCTGCTTGAACCCCTTGTTTTTTGACGGTATGGCGGTCGCCTCGATTTGCAGGGTCGCCCCGCCAAGGTTTGTCCACGCGAGGCCCGTTACGACGCCGGGCTTGTTTTCAAACACCTCGTCGGCGACGAAAGCCGGTTTTCCAAGGTAGACCTCCACATCATTTTTCTGGACAATTATTTTTTTGTCGGCGCCTTTTATGATTTTCATCGCGATCTTGCGGGAAATCTTCTTGATGAGATTTTCAAGGTTTCTGACTCCCGCTTCACGCGCGTAGTCTTCGATCAGCCGGTTCAGCGCGTCCGAACGCAGGGATAACTGGCTGTTTTTGATGCCGTGGGATTTAAGGGTTTTGGGAATCAGGTAGCGCCGGGCGATCTCGCGTTTTTCCTCGGAAATATAGCCGGAAAGCCGGATGATTTCCATTCTGTCCAGCAGCGGCCTTGGAATGGTGTCGAGCTGGTTGCCGGTGGCGATAAACAGCACATGCGAAAGATCGAACGGCACGTCGAGATAATGATCGCGGAAACTGCTGTTCTGTTCCGGATCGAGCACTTCGAGCAGCGCCGAAGCGGGATCTCCCTGAAACGACGCGCCGATCTTGTCGATTTCATCCAGCATTATGACCGGGTTGGCCGTTCCTGCGGTTTTCACGGCCTGTAGAAACTTGCCCGGCAAAGCGCCGATATAGGTGCGCCGATGTCCTTTGATCTCGGCCTCGTCGCGCATTCCGCCGAGAGAAAAACGATAAAACGTGCGCCCGAGCGCGTCGGCGATGCTCTTTCCCACCGAAGTTTTTCCCACGCCGGGAGGGCCGACCAGACATAAGATCGATCCGGCGATATTTCCCTTGAGCTTTCCCACCGCGATAAACTCAAGGATGCGGTCCTTGACGTCTTCAAGGCCGTAATGATCGCGATCCAATATCTTGCGGGCCTTTTCGATGTCGTAAGAGTCTTTGCTGTACTTTCCCCACGGCAGCGCCGTGAGCCAGTCCAGATAATTGCGCGATACGGTGTATTCCGGCGAATGAGGCTCAATCAGCTGGAATTTTTCAATTTCGTCATCGATCGTTTTTTGCGCTTCCGGGTTGAGAGACAAGTCCTTCAGCCGCTCCCGGAATTTTTCGATCTCGGTGGTCTTTCCTTCCTTTTCGAGGCCCAGTTCCTTTTTAATCGCTTTCAACTGTTCCTTGAGGAAAAATTCCCTTTGCTGGCCGGAAATTTTTTCATGAATCTGTTTGTTGATCTGACCGTGCAGCCGTGAAATTTCCACCTCGCGCTTGAGCAGCGCCAGCACTTTGTCGATGCGCTGCCGCACGTCGAATGTTTCAAGAACCTCCTGCAGTTCCTCGCCGCTGGCCGTTGTCAGATTTGCGGCAAAGTCGGCAAGCCGTCCCGGATCGTCGAATGTTGACCGGCTCAGGAACATTTTAATGGCTTCCGATTGCAGGGGATTCATTTTGACCAGATCGCGGAGCGTGGTCAGCACCGCCATGCCGTAGGCGCGCAGTTCCTCGGTAATCGTTATCGTTGAAGGCGTCGGATACTCAACATTTGCCAGCGTTCCGGATTTCGCTTTTTTGTATTCCTTTACGCGGAAACGTTCCAGGCAGTTAATCAGAATGCTGGCCGTGTCTCCTTCGCCGGAAAACACTCTCAGGATTTTCGCGGCGACGCCTATGTTGTACAGATTATCGGGATTATCGTTGCCGTTTATGTCTTTTACCAGCACGATGCCGATGGTTTTCGCGGAAAACTCAACGGCGTATTTCACGCTCGCAGCCTGTTCCGGGCCGACTTCCAGCGGAACCGGTATTCCCGGAAACAACGGCCTGGGGCGTATGGCAAGAATAGGCAGTTTTTCGGGAAGCATTTCCGTCGCCAGAATCAGCGGCGCGTCATCATGTGAATCGTGGGAATCATGGGAATCCGGATTTTCGTTTTCGGCGTCTTTTTCATGAATATCACTCATGTCGGCATATCTCCCGGTTGCGAACTCAGGACTAATAACGTTCGTTTTTCCGCTTGTCAAAGCGAATTACGGCTGTTCCGGCGCAAGAAGGCTTGTAAAGCGTTTCTGATACCGGATGTCGTCAAGTACGGAGCGAATATTTTTCAGCTCTTCTTTCAGAATAGCCCGATACTTTTCAGGCTCAAGCTCAATCGCTTTGGCAAAAGCGTCTATTGATCGATCCGGCTGATCGTTCCCGGCGTAAAGAATGCCCAGGTGGAAGTGGTTATAAGCCGTTGCTTTGCCGAGCGCGATCAGTTTTTCATGGGCGGCGATCGCCTCCCTGTCTTCCTCAAGTTTTTCAGCGACCAGCGCTATATTGCTCCACGCCGAAGCGTAACCCGGATCCAGCGCGGCGGCCCGCCGCAGTTCCGCCATGGCTTCGGCGTACATTTCCCTTTCCGCGTAAAGCACGCCGAGATTTAAATGTATTTCTTTTTGATCCGGACGCAGCGCCAGCGATTTCCGGTAGGCGTTGATCGCTTCTTTGGATTTTCCCGAATCGGAGTAAAGATCGCCAAGAATGAACCATGAATCCGGATTTTCCGCGTCCAGTTCCACGGCTTTTTCAAGAACTTCCATAGCGGCAAGCTTGCGCCCGTCGCCGACCAGACTGAATCCGAGTTTCGGCAGAAGAAGTTTCCCGTCGCCGCCCCGATTAACGGCGTCCTGATAGGCGTCCGCGGCCAGTATGTGCTGATCGAGATACATCCGCGCGTCTCCGAGGCGTTCGAGCAATTCGACGTTTCCCGGATTTATGGCGCGCGCCCTGTCAAATTCTTCAGCCGCTTCGGCCATTTTTCGCTGCCGCATATGGATTAACCCCAGATTGTAACGCGCGGCGAAATTTTCGGCGTTAATGTCGAGAGCTTTCCGGTATTCGTCAACGGCTTTATCCAGCTCGTTTTTTTTGTGATACAGAAGCGCAAGGTCTGTGCGCGCGTCGGCGTCAACCGGATTCAGCTCGATAATGCGCCGCAGCGTGGCTTCGGCCGCGTCGTCGCGGTTTGCCTGCGTTTGCAGATAACCCAGAGCCTTCAGCATGGCGAGATCTTCGGGTTTCCGTCCGACGCCTTTTTCAAGAGCGTCCATGGCCTTTTCAAAATTGCCCGCTCCATGGTGCGCCACGCCGAGCAGATAATAAATATCGGGGTCGAAATTCGGTTCAAGGCGAAACACGGTTTCAAATTCACCGGCGGCTTCTTCCATTTTATTTCTTTTTATATAAATCAGCCCGAGGTTGTAATGCGCCTCCAGAAAATCAGGCATGATTTCAATGGCTTTACGGAACATTTCAGCCTGCTCGTCGCCGTTCTCCCTGTCGGTTTCCATCATGTCTTCGCCTTTGCGGAACCATGACATTGCCTCCTGGTAGATTTCGATTTCCTGCATGGCCGCCGGGGCGGGCTTTTTTTCTGTTTTCTCGGACTGCGCCCAAAGACCGTCCCCGCCGCAAAAAATAAGCAGAACAACAGCTTGCAATAAAATGAAGTTTCGTATCCGCATGAGTTTCCTCGCCGGAACAGCGATCACTGGGCAGCGATCTGCTTTGAAGTAAGATCGGAAAGTTTTGCAATTACCCGACAAGCAGTATTTTGCCTTCATTTCTTTCTGATCACTGATCGCCGACACCGCTACAGCAAATATTTTCCGACAATAGGTTCAAGCCTGCGTCGGGCCGCTTCCGGAATGGCGGTTTTATCCGTGATTATGGCGTATTTAAGCGTTTCGCCGCAACCGCAGAGCCTTTCGCCGTTAAGATCGCGCACGGTTTGCAGAATGATTGACTGCGCCGCCTTGCAGTTCTTTTGCAGGTTTTCGATGATCATGTCCGTGCTGACCGTTTCGTGCGACTCATGCCAGCAGTCGTAATCAGTGACAAGGGCGATGGTGACGTAACAGATCTCCGCTTCCCTCGCCAGTTTTGCTTCCTGCAGATTCGTCATTCCAATTACGTCCATACCGCACTGCCGATAGAAGTTTGATTCGGCCTTTGTTGAAAACGCCGGGCCTTCCATGCAGACGTAACACCCGCCCTTGACCGGCACGATGCCGGTTTTCCGCGCCGCGGCGTCCACATGCCTGAGAAGATCGGGGCAGATGGGGTCGGCGAAAGAAATATGCGCGACAATTCCTTCTCCGAAGAATGTCGAAACCCGCCCGCGCGTCCGGTCGAAAAACTGGTCGGGAAGCACTATGTCAAGCGGCGCGAGGTTTTCCTTCAGCGAACCAACCGCGCTGACGGAGAGAATGCGCTCCACGCCCAGGGTTTTCATGGCGTAGATGTTGGCGCGGAAATTCAGTTCCGAAGGTGACAGGCGATGCCCGCGGCCGTGTCTGGGCAGAAACGCCACGCGCTTCCCCTCAAGCGTTCCAACGATAAAAGCGTCCGATGGTTCGCCGAACGGGGTTTCAACCCTGATTTCCTCGCGCGAAGTCAGTCCCGGCATGTCGTAAAGGCCGCTTCCTCCGATAATTCCTATTCCTATCTTTTCCATAATTTTCAGTCTTTCCGGTAAAAAGTTTTTCCCAATAATTTGTCATTTTAACACAATTTGGCGCGCCAACCCGCATTCCACGCAAAGCCGGACAGGGCAGACGCATCTAAATTTTCCGCCTGAATTGCGGCTTATCGTGCGATTAAACATTTTGAACACCTTAAAAAATTATATGTCAAAACGCTAAGGTATTCAAAATCACACTTTTTAGATGCGTCTGCCATGTTGATTACGCCCCTTCAGGGCTTGGATTTTATATTTATCCGCAAACACAGGGCTTTCGCCCTGTGCTGTTGATTGCGGGCTTTCAGCCCTGCAATGTACATATAGATTAAGGCACTACTGTCCCAAACCTTGAAAATAATATTTTTGTAACAAGTTTATAATCAATGAGATGCGTCTGAATTTTGCTCCTCACGACTTGAAATGAAAAAGTTTTATACTTG
>JAIRVC010000075.1 GCA_031254095.1 Acidobacteriota bacterium | reverse complement strand
TTTGGCTGTCCGGCCACAGGGAACGGAAATCCGACATAGCGGATCGGCATTCCATTGGTGTATTCAAAATCATAACCACGGGCATAGTTGACAACGTTTGCGCCGGCGGCGCCGACGGTCGGGATGCCCATTTTTTCAAGAGTTCTGGCATGTTGGCTCACGGCCGACGTGCAGCCATCTCAACCGGATATGCCGACCAGAGCGGCATTTCCCTTTTCAGCGATTTCTTTCCACAATGCCGGATCGTCCATGGTATACATGCCCGCCTTCCGTTTAATAACTACATTAACGGCGGGCTTGTTTTTGGCGAACCAGTCTTTCATTTCTTCAAACACGCTGTAGGCGGCGTCGGGGCCTCCCCAGTTGATATCAACCAGGTAAAGGGTTTTGCCGTCAAGCGTATTAAGACGGGGCGACAGCGGAATGCGGTCAACCATCTTATTTTCAATAGCCGGGTTCATGACCGTAATCATTGGTCCGGCGGCGTTGCCTCTCTGCGCCGTCAGAGGCGAGAGACCGGCAAACGCCAGCGCCACGGCAACAACAATGGCGCAACACAGGAGCAGTTTTCTTTTCACGGTTATCCTTTCTCTTTTCTTTCTTTTTTCCGATATGCGGCGAACGCGCGCCAGCTGTCTATCGGCTGAAGTATCACAGACAGAATGCGTTTTAACACAATTCCCCGCCGGGACACAAGCGTAAATATCCGTAAACATTATTTGCCATCAGGCCATCAAAAAGGCGCTTACGGTTGGTTCTTGACAAAAAGTCACTCCACAGTATCGTTTTAATTTAACAGAAAACAGGAGGCTGATCATGATCCATATTCAACGCGCTTTAATAAGCGTCTCCGACAAAACAGGGCTCGAGGAACTGGCTCGCTGCCTACGCGAATCCGGAACGGAAATCCTTTCCACCGGCGGCACGGCGAATTTTCTCAGGGAACGCGGGATTCCCGTCGTCGATGTCTCCGGTTATACGGGTTTTCCTGAAATTATGGACGGCCGCGTCAAGACCCTGCATCCTAAAGTCCATGGCGGCCTCCTTGCGCTGCGCGGCAGAGAATCGCACCTTGCTCAAATGAAAGAGCAGGGGATTCAACCCATTGACATGGTTGTCGTGAATCTTTATCCGTTCCGCGAGACGGCGGCGCGCGAAGGGGTTTCGTTTCCGGAAGTGGTCGAACAAATCGACATCGGCGGCCCCGGCATGATCCGGTCGGCGGCGAAAAACCACGCCTTTGTCGCGGCTGTCACCGACCCCGCCGATTACCCCGGAGTTATCGAGGAATTGAAATCCAACAACGGCGCTCTCGGCGGCGCGACCCGCTTCCGGCTGGCGCAAAAAGCCTTTGCCTCCACCGCTTCATACGACGGCGCCATTGCCGCATGGTTCGCCGAGCGCGCGTTCGCGCCGGACGGCGTTAAAGTTAAAAAGGAAGAAGACAGACTGCCCGCGCTGGAAATCCTGGCTTTGGAAAAAGCGGCGGATCTGCGTTACGGGGAAAATCCGCATCAGCGTGGCGCGCTGTACCGCAGGTCGGGCGAGGAGGCGCACGGCGTCGCCGGCGCGGAATTCCTGCACGGAAAGGAACTGAGCTACAACAACCTGCTCGACTCGGATGCCGCGTGGAACCTGACGCTTGAGTTTGACCGGCCAGCGGCGTCGGTCATCAAACACACCAATCCCTGTGGCGTCGCGCAGGCCGATACGATTGCCGAAGCTTACGCGCTCGCCCGCGACTGCGACCCCGTTTCGGCGTTCGGTTCCGTGGTGGCGCTGAACCGGCCCGCCGACGGCGCGGCCGCGGAAGAAATCAGCAAAACTTTTGTCGAGGTGGTGCTCGCGCCCGATTTTACCGGCGAGGCGCTGGAAATTCTGCGGCAAAAAAAAGGCATACGCCTGCTGCGCGTCCGCGCGTCAGTTCCGCGCGCGCCGCAGCACAGGCAGATCGGCGGAGGATTTCTGGCGCAGGATAAAGACGAACATATTCTTAAACCGGAAGATCTCAAATTCGTCACCAAGCGGCGGCCGACGGAGGAAGAACTGCAAGCCCTGCTTTTCGGCTGGCGCATAGTCAAGCATGTGAAATCAAACGCCATCGTCTTTGCGAACGCCTTCCGTATGCTCGGCATCGGCGCGGGGCAGACAAGCCGCGTGGACGCCGTGAAATGGGGAGCGATGAAAGCAATCCTTCCGCTTGAAGGCTGCGCGGTGGCGTCGGACGCCTTCTTTCCTTTCGCGGACGGCCTGATTGCCGCCGCCGGATACGGAGCGCGCGCCGCGATTCAGCCGGGCGGTTCCGTGCGTGACGAGGAAGTCATCGCGGCGGCCGACGAACGCGGCATAGCCATGGTTTTTACGGGGATACGGCATTTTAAGCATTAAACAGTTATGATCTATGATTCGCCGGCTCCACCGCCTCCGCAACCCGCCGGACAAACAGCTTTTCCGGTCAGATTCTGCCGTAAATGCCGGAATTTTTACGAAAAATACGAAAAATATTCCGCCACGGCGGTCTTTGCGCTTGGGTTTATCTGGGACGCGCTGACTCTCCGCAGAATCGACAACATCTTTGACAACCTGATTCTGCTTGGTTATCTGATTCTGATCGGCGCAGTAATCGTGCTGAATATGCGCTTTGAAAGCGGCGCGGAATTTCCCGACAAACTGCGCCGGGCCGCGCCGCGTTTTTTCTGGGTGATGCAGTTTTGCTTCGGCGGGCTTTTTTCAAGCTACGTCGTTTTTTATTTCAAAAGCGCCTCTTTTACCAGAACCGCTTTCTTTTTTCTGCTTCTTGTCGGCCTTTTGATAGGAAATGAGTTTCTTGAAAACCGCCTCAGAAACCGGACGCTTCTGGCCGCTTTTTACAGTTTCTGCTTTTTCTCTTTTCTCGCCTTTTTTCTTCCGATACTCCTTCGCGACATTCGCCCGCATATATTTGTCATCGCCGGCATCCTCAGCGCGGCGGCAAGTTTTTTTGTATTCTGGCTCGGCCAGGGCGGAAAAATTCCGGATCTGAAACGCGCCGCGCGTCAGGCAGCAGCGCCGATCCTGTGCGTTTTCCTTTTTCTTAACGTTCTTTATTTCGCCAACCTGATTCCGCCGGTTCCTCTGGCGCTCAAAACAGGCCGCGCTTATCATCATGTCCAAAAAACTCCGGAGGGTTACGAAGTAAAATACGCCCCTCCTTCCGGTTTTTATTTCTGGCGTTCGTGGGACGACCCGTTTTACTGGACGCCGGGAGAAAGCGTTTACTGCCTCACTTCCATTTTCGCTCCGGGCGGCATACGGGTTCCGCTTCGCCATGTCTGGCGATACAAAACCGGGGCAGGATGGATAACGACCGACACTATGCCTTTCTCTATTGACGGCGGACGGGACGGCGGTTATCGCTGGTATTCGAGGAAAACCAATGTCCGCCCCGGCCGGTGGC
>JAIRVC010000260.1 GCA_031254095.1 Acidobacteriota bacterium | reverse complement strand
CTTTGCGCAAAAACAACGGCAATATATCCAAAACCGCGAAATCGCTGGGCGTCAGCCGTCCAACGCTTTATGATCTTATGGCGCGGCATGGTTTGCAGCAGCCTGCCGGCAAATAGTTTATACTATCGGAGGGAATCTCTAAAAACACCAAAATCAAGGCTTGCGGCCGGGACAAAAGCGGAGTTTACATTTACGTAAAGCATTTTGGATCGGCCGCGTAACGCAGAGTTTGGGGTTTTTTGAGGTTCCCAGGAATGGTTTTATGGAAACTGTCTTAAAAAAACAAATATTGATATTCACGGCGCCGCTGGCGTGCTTTGTCCTTCTATATCATCAGGTGATCGCCAGGCTGGTCAGAGAATGGTGGAACAACGATAATTATTCGCACGGATTTTTGATAGTCCCCGTCGCGCTTTATTTTGTATGGGAGCGGCGGGCCGCGCTTAAAGCCGCGGAGAAAAACCCTTCCGCGTGGGGACTGTTTGTCGTCGCCGGCAGCCTGTTTATGCTGCTTGCCGGCATACTCGGATCCGAGATTTTTCTCCCCCGCGTCTCAATACTTGGGGTGCTGGCGGGTTCGGTACTTTTTCTTTTCGGCTGGAATCACCTGAAAATTCTGATTTTGCCGATCGCGTTTCTGTTGTTGATGATTCCCATACCTGCGATCATTTTTAACCATATAGTTTTTCCGTTGCAGCTTTGGGCTTCGCAGTTCGGAGAAGGCGCTTTACATGTCTGTCAAATCCCGGTTTTACGCGAAGGAAATGTCCTTCATCTGGCCAACACAAGTCTGGAAGTCGTCGAAGCGTGCAGCGGAATCCGCTCTCTTGTTACGCTGCTGACCATGGGGATATTGTGCGGATACCTGTTTGACTCGCGGCTTTGGGTGCGAATCGCAATGACCGCCGGAACCGTGCCTATAGCTATTTTCGCCAACGGCGTCCGTGTGGCGGGAACCGGTGTTGCCGCCCATTTTTACGGAGCGGCAGCGGCGGAAGGTTTTTCCCACACTTTTTCAGGATGGGTCATTTTTATCGTTGCGTTAATAATGCTGTTTGTTTTGCATAGAATCATCGTGCTTATATCCCCTGACAAAAAAAAGGCCGCGGCGCATGAAGCAAAGCGGCAGGATTTGACGGCGGACACGGCGGCGGAAGACCGCAATTCGGAAGAAAAATAAGCAAAAAGAAGGAGGATTTATTATGAAAATACGTATCGTCATTTTGAGCGCGGTAATGCTTCTCGCCGCCGCTGCAATATCATACGCGTCACGTCCTGAAATCATACCCATTCGCCAGTCGCTGGAAGGCTTGCCGATGCATTTTGCCGGATGGGAAGGTATGCGCTCATCGGATATGGAGCAGAAAGTACAGGATCTGCTGGGCGTGGACGACTACATAAGAAGGGTTTATTATCAGGGAAATTCTCTGCCCGTGAGTTTATATATCGGGTATCACGACAGTCAGCGCGCGGGCGACACCATCCATTCTCCGATGAATTGTATGCCCGGCTCAGGATGGCTTCCCGTAAGGAATGAGCGTATTTCCATCCCTGTAAATAATGGCGAGGATATTGTGGTCAACCGCATCACCATCCAGAAAGGCGATGTGAGCCAGGTTGTTCTTTACTGGTATCAGAGCCAGGGCCGCGTAATAGCGAGCGAATACATCGGGAAAATTCATACTGTTCTAGGCGCCATGCGGTACAATCGGACGGACGCGGCTCTTTTAAGAATAGTCAGCCCGCTTCCGTCCAACGCGGAATCTAAAGCGGAGGCCGAAACTATAGCGGAAAAAACAGCGATCGAATTCGTGCAGGCTTTATTCCCGCTGCTTTCTGATTTTTTACCGGATTAGCTTACGGGAACCTCTAAAAACCCCAAACTCCGCGTTACACGGGCGACCGGAGGCGGTCGCCCGTGCTGACCACTAGCGACTAGCAACTAGCCACTGGCCGCCACAAGGCGGCTTTCCTACGCCAGCTTCCGCCTGAAAAAGTCTATGGTGCGCTTCCACGCTTCGGCGGCGGCTTCCTTGTGATACGCGCGCCCGGTGTCGTTGTTGAAACCGTGCTGTGTACCCGGATATATAAAGATCTGATGCTCGACTCCCGCTTTTTTGAGAGCCGCCTCAAAACCCGGTATGCCCGCGTTGATGCGTTGATCGTCTTCGGCGAAATGGCACATCATGGACGCCTTGATTTTCTGAACGTCATCGTCCGTCGCCACCGTACCATAATAAGGAATCGCCACTTTCAGATCGGGTGAATTTACCGCCACCTGATTAGTCATGGCGCCGCCCCAACTAAATCCCGTACA
This sequence comes from Acidobacteriota bacterium, assembly GCA_031254095.1. Taxonomy (GTDB): domain Bacteria; phylum Acidobacteriota; class UBA6911; order UBA6911; family UBA6911; genus UBA6911. Next base: position 813 of record JAIRVC010000260.1, on the reverse strand, counting down.
TCCCACCTGGCCTGTGGACTGCGGATGTGTTTTGAGATACTGCACCGCCGCCGTAAAATTTTTCACCGCTTCGGCCTGATCCAGCTTCATCATCGCGCCCATGACATTTTCGCCTGCCGCCGATGTGCCTCCTATCGGCGTCAACGCGTCGGGCGCGACCGCCAGAAAGCCTTCAAGCGCAATTCGCCGCGTCGCATCCTCGATATGCGGATTAAGCCCGAAGATTTCCTGTATCACGATCACGGCCGGATATTTTTTATCTTCTTTCGGCCGCGCGAGGTAAGCGATCATTTCCCCGTTCCCGACAGGATATTTGATGCGCTGCGTTACAAGACGCGAGTCGTCCGCCGGAACAACGTCCGCCATGGCCGTCATGTCCGATAAAACCACGCAGCCGGCGATGCCTGCCCCGGCCAGCGCCGCGCAATTTTTGAGAAATTCCCTGCGTTCCGGAGTGATATTCCTATCATCGCCGGCCTGATTCATCTGTTTCATAAAAAGCGCCTCCTTCATTATTATTTTTAACTTACCTGTAACTTCATTTCGAAGTTACCCCAAAGATGGTTCACGGCGGATTTTTCTGTCCACTGATCACTAACCACTGACCACTGGCCGCCGTGAGGCGACTTATGCCAGAACCTCCTGCGCGCGGCAAAGGCGAGCCTGAACCTGTACGCCGTTAGGACACTCGATCGCGCAGGAAGCGCAATCTCCGCAGCGCACATCCCTGATTTCCCTGGCGAGGTACTGGAAGTTCGATTTCGCCTGATGGAAATTGCCGGCGAAATCGTTATAAGCCAGAAAGCGCAGCAT
>JAIRVC010000234.1 GCA_031254095.1 Acidobacteriota bacterium | reverse complement strand
CAGGGACGCAATAGCGCCCTCGTGCTCTCCCTGGCACAGGATATAGAACGAGAACGCGGAGCCTTTGCCGTATGTGCTGTCCACGCTGATCCTGCCGCCCATCAGTTCAATAAAGCTGCGGGTGATGGAAAGCCCCAGCCCGGTGCCGGTGATAAACCGGTTCTTATGCGTGTCAAGCTGCTCGAAGTCGCCGAACAGCTTTGAGACGTCTTCTTTTTTGATCCCAAATCCCGTATCCTTTACAGTAAAATGAAGTTTCAATGCGCCGTCGTCCAGCTTTTCTGCGTGGGAGCTCAGCGAGATATGGCCTTTCTGTGTAAATTTCACGGCATTGTTCAGCAGATTGACCAGCGACTGTTTCAGCCGGAGCTCGTCGCTGTTGATGATCGGCGGTATATCCTTGGAGATCTCGGTCGTGAACGAGATGCCCTCCGCACAGGCCTTGACGCTGATCATGTTGACCGTATCGTTGATCAGCGAGGTGAAATCGAACGGGCTGTTGATGATCTCCATTTTACGCGAGTCAATTTTGGAAAAGTCCAGGATATCGTTGATGATCTTCATCAGCGACATGGACGCGCCCTTGATGGAAACGGCGTGAAACAGCTGGTCGGAGTCCAGCGGCTTGAGCATCAGCAACTCCGTCATGCCGATAATCGCGTTCATCGGCGTCCGGATCTCATGGCTCATATTGGCCAGGAAATTGCCCTTTGCCTTTGTGGCCGCCTCCGCTTCGTTTTTGGCCTCCATGATCGGCGTGATGTCCGTGACGTCGAAAATACGCGAGACGTTCTGGTCCAAAAGCAGTGCCGAACGCATCATCAGCCAGTGCTTCCGGCCCTCAAGCACCAGTTCAAAGTCTTTCTCTATGCTCTGGCCGGAATCCATCGTTTCCTGGAACATCATCTTCAATTCATAGGAGCGGCACAGATCCAGGATCGGGCGGCTTATCGCGTAATCCGAGTGCGATATCCCGAGCCATTCCGCCAAGGACTGGCTAATATATTCGACGCGCCCGCGCGAGTTGATAACGGCGATATAGCTTGGCGTCGTTCTCAGGAAGGTGCTGAACATCAGCCCCGTCTCGTGATTGCCTCTCAAATGCTTGATGGAGAACAGGCAGATGGAATACAACAGCGCGTTGACGAAGTTGTAAGCGACCAATTGCTGCGATTGCAGAATGATATCATAATCGGGGCCTAAGACGTTGAAGTCAAAGCCGTATAGGATAATGACGACGATGAGGTTGGAAAGCAGGATGTGCGTCAAGAGAGCCCGGCTCCTCAAATGGGAAAGGCTGGTTACGGAGCAGGCCAGCAAAAACCAGAAAAAAACGCGGTCTCCCCCGGCTATAAACGTATAAGCGACCTGAGTGAGCATCATGAAGGTGGGCGCGATCCATGCCGTGTGGTCCCGGTTCAGTTTTCCGGAGGCCGTCAAATGGAACGTGACCGCGATCACTGCGGACAGGATGATCCCGGCGATCAGACGGGTCAGCCAATTGAGTGTCTCCGGTTCAAATGCCAGCTGGTATCCCACCGTTATCCCCATAAAAAAGAGAATAGCGATAAAGGTGAAGCGTCCCGAATTCCAATAATGCTTCCAGCGGTTTGGATAAGCGGAAACGGTCGTCAATGCAAGCCCTCCCTCACGACGGCGTCCGGCCTGCCATAGATCCGCGGGAGCTTGTCGACGTCGATCCCGCCCGGACAGACAAAATCAATCGCGTAGGGCAACGCTTCGTATTCGATGGAATGCTCAAAAAACACCTGCCCGTCCACGCTGAAACACATGGGGGTTTCCGAGGCGATTGAAATTTTTTTGCACCGGTAATGCGAGACAACGCCGTCAAGTTTTTGATAACGCCCTGAAAGATAGTTTCGCGAAGTGGTCAAAAACTTGAACCGGGACATCTTGTTCATCAGATAGATATCGAGGAAGCCGTCGTTGGGATGGGCGTCCGCCGCCGGGGCCAAATTCTTCCCATAGGCCGGACTGTTGGCGATCAGCATCGAAAGGTAGACGCCGTCCAGCGTTTCGTCGTCCAGCCGGATCTGGTATTCCTGCCCGGCGATCCAGTTGCTGAATGCTTTCTTGGCTCCCGACCAAATATAGATGAAGTCGTCCGGGAATATCGTTTTTTGGTCGAGGGTTTTCTGCCTGTCTTTGTTGGCGGCGGCCTCCAACCCGACCAGACCGTAAGCGATACCGTGATGGTGGCCGCACCGCAGCGCGTCCACCGTGATGGTATCCGAGAAAACCTGACTCCTGATCGAGGTGAACAGATGCAGTTTATCGTTGCCGAAGTAGCGCAGGAAGGAATTCTCGCTCCCGTACGGATAGACCGCCAGATGCGCGTTGGGCAGGCCGACAATGCCGTTGACGGCCTCAAACAAGGAATCGGAACCGCCCATCACATGGATCCGCAGCAGTTCCTCCGCCCCCGTCGCGTAACGGCGGATCACGCCCAGCGCGTCCCGCTCCCAGCGCGTGACATGGATATCATAGCGCATATCCGGATGTTCCTTGAAAAAGGCGTGGATGCTTTCGGAGATCGCGCCCACCCTGCCCTTTATCTTATGCGCCAAAGGATTGATGACAAAAAAATGTTTGATTTCGGCGCCTCCTCTCAAGCGGACGCGTGGGTCTTCGTCTCACCCCCTAATGGAAAATGAAAAGCGAAAAATGACAAACAGGGGTCCATTCCGCACCCTCATTGTTCACTACTCATTTTCCATTAGGCGAACGACTGTCTTCCGTTTACTCGATATATCTCCGGGCGCTTGCCAGCAGGGTCACGTTATACGCGGGCTTTACGATGAAATCGCTGATGCCGAGGTTGGTGGCCCGCAGGATATGCTCCCTGGAGGCATACCCGGTCAGGAATATGATCGGGGTGTTTTTGTAGGTCGCGTCCCTGCGGATCCGCTGGGTCAGTTCAAAGCCGTCCATTTCAGGCATATCAATGTCCAGGAAGAAAAGGTCGATCTTTTGCTGGGCCATGATCTCCAATGCCACTCTGCCGTTGGGAGCGCCGAGCACTTTGAAATGGTTTCTGAGGGCGGCGTTCACACTGGACAGAATTTCCGGCCTGTCGTCGACCGCCAGTATGGTTTTATGCGTCTTGACGCTGCTTGCTTTCGTGATATGGCTGATGTGCTCCTTCTCCATCACCTGCGCGGTCTCCAAGGCTCTGTCGTATTCGCGGGCGGCAAACATCGTGTTCAGCTTGACAAATGTGTCGTCGACGCTCTTCATTTCGTTGATGATCCTCTGCGCCTTTTCATAATCGCCGGTGTTGATCAGCCGGCTGATGGCCGACAGGCTGCGGACGGTCTCCTCGTTTTTCTCTATATTCCTGTACTTCGGCGCGGTGGATGTGCCAAGGTTCTGCGCCTTCTGCATTTCGATAGAAAGCAGCGTGAAGTCCGCGATGGCCTGTTGCAGGAGCTTTTGGCAGTAGTCTATGCCGTGGGTTCTCGCGGCGCGGAGCAACGCGAGCACATGCGATTCGCACTGCGTCGCGTACACGGCTTGCAGCATTTTCTGAATGGCCTCCAGAGTGCTGATGAATGCCTTGATGTCGTTGTTGTTGAAGCTGTCCTCCAGCTCTTCGGTATACCGGCCGATCTTGTCGATGTAGTTGTTGATGTCTTTTTCAATGCTTGGCGGTGTCTCGTATGGAACGAACATGCCCTTGACTCTGTAGCAATAGGCCCCTCTGATGTGTTTCATGTTAGGAGTCCCTCCAATTTTAGTATATTTGTTAACGCGCCCTCACAATTAAATTCCTCAAGGGCAAAGATAACCTGTTTCAACAGCCCGTCGGCTTCCTCCGTGTACGAGTACTCTGAAAGAGGGCTGAGCGTATCCAGCGCCTGCATGGCGTCAAAGCCTTCAATGGCGGGCTTTGCGGTTTTCAGCGCCGAGACAAGGGTCTCCTTATCTATTGTTTTCTTCGCGGCGGCTGGCTCATCCGCGATGGCTGCATTCAATTGCTCCGTCAATCCCAACAGCGCTTGCTTAAAGGCTGGGTAAGCGTCATGGTAATGCGCCGCATTTCGTTCCAGCGCGGCGCTTTCCAGCTGCGCGGCTCCGCGTCCGAGCGCCGCCGCTCCGATATTGCGCAGGACGCTCTTCAGCCCGTGAACCTCGATAGCGAACTGCTTTACGTTCTCCTCTGTTACATACCGGTCTATCTTTCCGATTGTTTCCGGCAGCAGGCGGGCCGTCAGCTTGACGGCCTGCTCATATACCTCGTATATCCCCCCCACGGCCTCCAAGGCGGAATCCACCTCCAGGCCGTCTATGCCTTTCAGCCTGGCGAGCGTTGCGGGAAGGCTCTCCGCG
>JAIRVC010000228.1 GCA_031254095.1 Acidobacteriota bacterium | reverse complement strand
CGCGGATGTCGCGCGCGGGATGTCCGCCGGCCGACTTGTAGCCGTCGCGCCATTTTTCCAACCTGCCGAGTTCCGGCCCCAGCGCTTCGGCGATGGTTTCATTGAAGTCGCGGTTTTTTTCCGCCAGCCATTCCACTGTAAGCAGAGAAGGCGCGGGAAGATCTTCGGGCGGCGGAACCGATTTTTTTTTGGCGAACCGCGCCAGCACCGGGTTTTTCGGCTGATCCTTTGCGTTAATGATGGCGTTCAGCAGCTTCTTTTTCCCCATGGAATAGATGGCTACCGTTTCCACGACGGGAAGGCCGAAAAGTTCTGAAATGCCGCCGCCGTCAATGAATATGCCCCGGTCTTCGGCTTCATCGATCATGTTTAAAACAAGCACCATCGGAATGCCGAATTCCGCAAGCTGCGAAGTGATCAGCATTGTGCGGCGCAGATTCTTGGCGTCGGCCACCTGAACGATGACATCGGGTTTTTCCCGCAGCAGAATTTCGCAGGTAACCCGCTCATCTTCGGATTGCGGTATCAGGCTGTTTATGCCCGGCGTATCTATTACCTCGTAGCCGCGCCCGTCAAGCTGCATGTGTCCGCGGGAAACCTCGACCGTCGTGCCGGGAAAATTCGAGACCAGCACATAGCTGCCCGTCAGAATCCTGAATATAACGGATTTGCCGACGTTTGGGTTTCCGACCAGGATTATCTTTCCGGACGCCGCTCCGGTTTCCGCTTTTACCATTCTAAAAACACTTAATCTGAATGTTTTGAACTTTTATGGAAACGCAGATTAATTGTCCGCGCGGGATGAATTGCGAGGCGCACGGAGCCGAAGCATATATCAATAGATATGCCGTGGTTGCGAGCGCCGCGCCGCCGTAAACAATTTTGCAATCTGCCCGCTAAGGCAATTAATCTGCGTTCCCCTGATTACCAGACTATTCCCAGCCTGTCGGCGAGTTGTAATCCGTAACAATGCCGATGGCTTCGATCTCGTGTATCTGTCCGCCCCAGATCTTGTAGATGTGCATGGCAGGCATGTCGAAAGGCTGCTGGTTGCTCATATCCGATTCTTCCCTGCCGGGAACATTGAGAATAGTGAACTTCTTCTGCTTCATCGAATGGTGGAAGTGCGAAAAACCTACGGCGAGGCCGGTTACTTCATCAGCCGCGAACACCCGCCGATGTTCGATGGTGTCGATATACTGGAAAGTGCCGGTGTTGAGCTGCGTGGTGCAGTCCTGCATCCCGTACAGCGAGGGAGGCGCGGGTTTTGAGCCCGGAATGCTGACGCCGCCCAGCGAGGGGCCGCCGGAAGGCGCTGTTCTCATGCCGTTTTCGCGGCGTTCGCAATCGGAGGCAAACGGCGAAAGACTGCCGTTGTTTAAATCAAGCGCGTCATAGTAGGACTTCGCGATCCAAATGAGCCGTCCGCGCGAATCGCGGTATTCATACGGTATTTCGAGCGGAATGCCGGGCCGCACCGACTGCAGCATCGGATTGTCGGGATTGCTTATCTCCACAATCAGGTGTTCGGTTTCGGTGATTTTACCGTCTTCGACCTTCAGCCGGAAACCTAGCTGCGCGGGCTTGCCGCCGATGCCAAGGATGACGATGCCGCCGACTTCCTGCGATACGGGATCGGGAATCACGATTTTGAAATTCGTTGGAACGGCGGTCGCCGTCTTCCAAAGCCCTTCGCCCGGCTTGATGCGTTTGATCTGTTCGACCATTTTTACGTTATCCGCAAGCGGCACGCCTTTGGGATTATGCGCGACCAGAGCCGCGAAATAGTTATCGGCAAGCTTGATGAGCGCGGCGCGGTCAAGCGGCGCGCCGAACGATTGCGCAGGCGCTGCGAGTATCGCCAGCATCGCCACACTGAACAATACGACTAATGTTGCTTTTTTCATATCATTGATCCTTTCCAGTGTTTAATTAGTGGTTTCTTTCAACTATGTGGTTCGAGATGGCCAGCAGCGCGCTGTGAGCGCCGCCGGCGGGGAAGTCCTCAATGCAGCTTTGGGCTTTCCGCGCGTAATCGCGGGCTTTTTCCATGACGTAATCGGCGGCGCCGCATTCCTTGACCAGCCGCGCGATCGTTTCCCTGGTTGCGGCGTCCATGTTGCGCGTCTCAATGGCGTTTTTCACCAGTTCCCGCCGTTTGGGGTCGCCGTTTTCGATGAGACGGATAATGGGCAGCGTTAGTTTTCCTTCCTTGAGGTCGCTCTGAGCGGGCTTTCCAAGCGTCCTCACGTCGGAAGTGAGATCAAGAACATCGTCAACCAGTTGAAACGCCATGCCGATGTTCATGCCGTAAAGGCGCAGGCTTTCTTCGCGCTCCGCGCCGGCGCGTCCCAGAACGCCGCCTATCTGCGCCGCGGCGGAAAACAGGAAGGCGGTTTTTCGCATGGAAATGTCCAGGTGCTGATCTTCCGTTATTTCCAGGCTGTGGTTAAATTCAAGCTGAATTAGCTCTCCTTCAACCATTTTGCGTGTCGCCTCAATCAGAATATCCATGATTCTGAACTGCCTCTCGGCGAGGGCGACCTTGAAAGATGTCATATAGAGCCAGTCGCCTATCAGTACGGAAATCTGGTTTCCCCAGCGGGCATTTATTGACGCCTGATTCCGGCGCGTAAAAGCATTGTCTATAATGTCGTCATGCACCAGCGTGGCCGAGTGAAGCATTTCAATCACCGCGCCAAGCCGCGGGCCGGTCGCGCTCTCGTATCCGCACATCCGCGCCGCGAGCAGCAGAATCGCGGGCCTCACCCGTTTGCCGCCGCCGTTTCGTATATAACGCCCGATGTCGCGTATAAGCGGAATTTCCGAACAGGACAGTTCCTCCAGTTCGGTCTCCACTTGCGTCATTTCTTTTTCAATTAATTCAAAAATTTTTTCAGGAGTCAAAGGACGCACTCGCAAAGGCATCGGTCATAAGGCAAGCTTTAAAAATCTCAAACTACTCGCTGCGCAACCGGAACAAAATGCTTATTTACGTAAACGTAAACTCCGCTTTTGTCCTGGTCGCAAGCATTGATTCTGGAGTTTTTAGAGGTTGCGATCATCCGCGCCAGAAAATAAAAAAAGAAATTCTACCACGATAAGCGATTGGGAGCTACTTGAGCAACACGCCGTTCGGCACGTCTTCCGCGAAAGTCGCCAGCACTGGCTTGCCGCCGGCCGTTGCCGCGACAATCATGCCGTTTGACTCGATGCCCATAAGTTTTGCCGGTTTCAGATTAGCCACGAGTACGATTTTTTTATTGACCAGCGCCTCGGGTTCGTATGCCTCGGCGATGCCGGCGACGACCTGGCGCGTTTCGGAACCAAGATCCACCCGGAGCTTTACGAGTTTGCGCGAGCCTTTGACTTTTTCGGCTTCGACGATCTGCCCGACGCGCAATTGCACTTTGGCGAAATCCTCAATTGAAATGCGCTCGTCAATTTTGATCTCAGCCGTCAGGCCGCCCAGTGGAATATGGAAAGACGCTATGATTTCAGACATTTTTATTCCTCTTTTCCGTTTTATTTATTGGAACCTCTAAAAACCCAGAAATCAAGGCTTGCGGCCGGGACAAAAGCGGAGTTTACATTTGAGGCAAATGAGACATTTTGGATCGGCCGCATAACGCAGAGTTTTGGGTTTTTAGAGGTTCCCTGATGTTTATTGGTCAGGCTCGCCGGCCATGTAGGCGTTTGCGGCCGCCGCCTGTATCTCCTTCAGTGGTTTTCCTGTTTGTTCGGCCAGCCGCCGGCAGTCTTCAAACTCTGGAACGAAATTTACCGGACGGCCGTCAAGCAGCGAAACCTTCATGGTAACAGTCCCGTATCGCGTCGATACTTCACGAAACTCGCGCCGGAGCGTTATCCGTTCGGCGATTGTGTATCGAACGCCGATGGTGGTTGTTTCGCGGAAAATAATCCCGGCGAAACGCCGGACGTCGGCCACGGCGCAGACGCAGGTGATTTTCAGCGCCGGACGGTTCTTTTTCATATGTATGGGTTCCGCGTAAATATCAAGCGCGCCGGCCGCAAGCGCCTTTTCCTGAAAGTATCCGAAAATCTGCGGGTTCATATCGTCGATGGCGGTTTCAATTACGGCAACCTGCTCCGTGGATGAGGTTTCGAGAGAGGCTTTTTCGAAAGTTTCTCCAACGCTGATTCGCAGAACATTGGCGCCGCCGGGCGTTTCGCGCGTCCCCGCGCCGTAGCCCGTCGCGGCGATTTTCATGGGGGGGCGCGCGCCGAATTCATCGGCCAGCGTCGTCAGCAGCGCGGCGCCCGTGGGCGTCGTCAACTCGCCAGTTATGCTGTTTGAAAATATCGGAACATCGCGAAGCAGTTCCTGCGTCGCCGGGGCCGGAACCGGATAAACGCCGTGCCGGCATTTCAGCATCCCCTGTCCGACATTCACCGCCGAGGATACCACGCGCATGGAACGGAACGATTCCATGATAATCATGGTTCCTACGATATCCACGATGGAATCCACCGCGCCTACTTCGTGGAAATGAACCTGATCGGCCGGATGACCATGGATTTTTCCCTCGGCTTCGGCCAGGCGGCGGAACGCCTCAACGGATTTTTCCTTCACCCATGAAGAAAGCCGGCTTTCTTCAATCATGGCGCGGATATCCGCGAATGTCCTGTGATGATGTTCGTGGCGGCGCTCGTGTTCATGATTATGCTCGTGATTATTCCCGTGTTGTTCGTGATGATTATGCCCGTGTTCGTGGTTATGTTCATGTTTGTGAGGATGTTCGTGATTGTGGTGTTCGTGTTCCTCATGAACATCGAATTTGGTCGCCTGAATTCCCGAACGGTCGCATTTTTTCGCGGACAGCCGGTAGCCGCCGAGAGGCAAAAGGAGCAGTTTTTCCCGCAGTTCTTCAGAACTGAACCCGAGATCGAGCAGCGCGCCGATCATCATGTCGCCGCTTGCACCCGAACCCGGCTCAATAAACAGAATATTTCCCGACAGACAAGGCTGCGTCGTTGTCATTTTCGGCTCCTTTTAAGTACAAATAAGGACAAAAGATGCAGTCTATGGGGCTGTTGTCATGAAGTCAAGTATTGGAGCGCGGAAAATCAGGGCTAGCGCATCAAAAGTTTAGCGGATCGTTGACTTGGTACGCCGTCCGCCGATAGAAAAGCCGCCCGCGCTCCCAAGTCTATTCCGGCGCTGATTCGATGTGTTTTATATTTTTTAATGCGCTCGCCCTGGCGCGGAAAATGCGCGGCGAAAAGACGCGGTAACGC
>JAIRVC010000179.1 GCA_031254095.1 Acidobacteriota bacterium | reverse complement strand
GGGAAGCGAAACGGCGGGAAAAGAATCGCGTCCGGCCAGTTCGGCCAAAAAACCTCCCGACGTAATGCAGACGATATCCGCGCCGGCCACCTTTGCCTGACCGTAGACGCTGAGCGTTTCCTCTGTGTTTCCCGAATAACTGCAAGCTATTACCAGCGTCGAGGCGTTGACAAACGGCGGGAGATCATAGTCGCGATTGACGATTAAAGGGAATTTGACCGCGTTTCCGGCGACAGCCCGCGCAAGGTCGCCGCTTATGGCCGAACCGCCAAGGCCGGTTATTACGATGGACGCGGTCGCGGGTTTTCCCGCCGCCGCGGGCAGGGACAGATTTTCCACGGCCCGCGCCGCGTCTTCGATATGATCGGGAATAGCCGCGATCAGCGACCGCATCATTTTCGGATCTATTTGCGCCCGCGATTCAGAATCGTCCAGCGTGGACAATGCGGTCATGTCATTCCCTTTCCATAAAACATAGGATTAATTTAACAACATCGGGGCTTGCCGCGCAATTATAAGCGTAATGTCGTCCGCCTGCTCTTCCGTGGAACTCCATGCCAGAACGCTTTCCAGAACCTTTTCACTCAAATCTTCAAGCGGCATTTCCCGATTGTCCTGGATCAGTTCAATAAGCCGTTCCTCGCCGAATTCCTCGCCGTTTATGTCGGTGCATTCCGTCAACCCGTCGGTATAGGCGACAATCATATCGCCCTCCGCAAGCCTTAACGTTTCCTGTTCGTATGTGCTTTCAGGAAAAATGCCGACCACCGTGCCGCCGACATCGAGCCTGCGGCATTCGCCGCCGTGAAAATGCAGCGGCGGGTTGTGCCCGGCGTTGCAATAAATTATTGTCTGCTCGCTTCCGTCATAATGCGCGCAGAAAAAAGAGGCGAACCGGTTCGTGCCCGTATAGTTATAAATCTGCCGGTTCAGCCGCTCCACGATTTCCGCGACGTTTCGCCCACCGCTCTCATCGGCGGCGTCATTCAGATACATTACATTGCTGTGCAGCGCCGCTTGCAGGCTGGCCATGAGCAGAGCGGCTGATATGCCCTTGCCGCTGATATCGCCCACGACCAGCCCGACGCTGTCCTCCCCGAACGGGATGAAATCGTAATAATCGCCGCTGACCACGCGAGCCGGAAGACACGCTCCGACGATTTCCAGATGCTTCATGCGCGGCGCGCCATTCGGGAAAAGCCTCTCCTGCACTTCACGGGCGATTTCGATTTCGCGCTCCAGCCTTTCTTTCTCCACCCGCTCCTTTATGAGCTGCCGCACGTATTCCGTCATCTGGTTGAACGAAGCCGCCAGCGCTCCCAGTTGATCACGCGACCGCACAACGATGCTGTGGCTGAAATCCCCGCGTTTGACGTATTGCGTCCCCTGGTCAAGGTTATGGATCGCCTGGGTAATTGACCGCGTCAGCAGAATTCCAAGCGTAATCGACGCCGCTTCCGCCAGAATAAAAACAATCGTAATGATGATCAGGGCGTTGTATATCCACTGCCCGAACACGCTGTCCGAATGGCGCAGGCTGCTCAGAAGCTTCTGAAACGAAATTTCAACCATCAGCGTGTTCGTCCGAAACGGCTCCAATTCCTCTCCGCTGTCCCACGAAATCGGAAAGAGCGGAATCGGCAGCATCCATTTCATCGCCGCTACGGTGTTTTCCGTGTCAAAGGTGGATTCCAGTATGCTATCCGTCCCGTTAAGGCCGGTATTTTCCGTATATCGCGCCAGCAGCACATTCTGTCCGAATGCCGCCTTGAGCCGTTCCATGAGGTAGCGGTCAAATGGAACCGTCACCTCAAGGCTGAAAGGGACATTCGAATGATAAAAGGAAGGGGCAAAGCTCCTCAGAAAAAGGCGCGAAGCGGCGGCATCCTCGCCGTATCCTTCCTCCAGAACCAGACTGTTGAATTCTCCATCGAGCCATTCTGGAACCTTGTAGCCTTCAAGCGGCGTTGAAATATACTGGCGGCTGACGTACGCGACGGATTCGCCCGTTTCCGGGTTTTCGCAGTTTAGAATAATCGACGCGAAAGGATAGGCGCTGAGAATATACTTGGATTCTTCGTCCACCGCTTTTCTGAGACGTTCCGGCGAAACGCCCGGATTTTCCAGCGCCATCTGATGCAGTCCTTCGCGCAGCGACAGCGTGAAAGCGTGTATCTGCGACGAGTGGATTCCGATCTGCTTGAAAACGAGAAAATAGCTGAACTGGTAATAAACGAAAACCGCGGATATATAAAAAATTCCGGCGATGATAACAAGCGGGATGGCGCCGACAAAAACATAGACCAGAATAAGGCGGCGGCGGATTTTCCACAGGAAACCGGTTTTGACGCGGCGATAAATCCGCCATAAACAATAAATCGCGGGGCCGAGTAAAAGCAGCGACAGCAGGACAATTAAAATCCCCGCCACCGGATTGGCCGGGAAAAATTGCGCCGGCATCAGAAAAACGCCAAGAACCCAGATTGCCAGCATAAAAAGCGCGTAGATGCCGAGGTGCGCTTTCGATCGCGGAAGGAGTTTTCTTATCTGCGAAATGATTTGCGAACCGCCGGTTTTCATGTTTTGCCGCCTGCGCCCGGAACATCAACAGCCAAGGTTACGGCTTTGTTCATATCTATGACGCGGCGCGTCAATTCTTTAAAATCATCTTCTTCGACCTGCTCAATGTTTCGGGAAAAATTCATATATTCTTCAAGGCTCCGGCCCGAAAGCAGGTTTTCCGCCAGGTTTCCGATCTGCGCTTTTCGCGTCTGATTTCCAGCCATGTACAAGCCTGCCGCCAAAGTTCGCGCCTCGTTAAAATCGGCGTAAGGCAAATGCGGAGCGTTAAGACGCGCGAGCGCTTCCTGAAGGTTTTTCATTGCCTGCGCTTCCTCTCCCGCCTTTATCGCGGCGTGGATTATAAACCTTCCGGCGGCGAGAAACGGACGATATTCGCAGGTTATACGCAAACCGGAACGCGCGCGTTCCTGAATTTCTTTTGCCGTTCCCTCCGTTTCACCCAGACGGTTTTCAAGGTAGCTTTTCAATACATACGTTCCAAAAACATCCATATCTCCCAACGAAGGAGCGCGAAAGCCCATAAGGATCGCCGGACGCCCGCCCTCGCCGTTATAATTAACGGTTTCCGCTTTTTTAACAGGCCCGGGCGGAGAAGATATTTTTTTTCTATCCTTCATGCGCGAGCCGCTGAACTCGCTCAAAAACCACGAGGCGAGGCTCGTACCTTCCGTGTTCCCGGCAATCGCCACAAAAGGCTTTACGTTGCGCACATTTTCCTCGTACCAGTTTTGCATGGTTTCCACGGAAATGTTTTTCAGGCTTACAGGTGTCGCCGACGATTCGGCGGCATAGGAGTGACCATGAAAAAGCGCTTCGTTAAGGAGGCGCTTTTCTTCGTCCCGCGCCGTTGACCGCCGCGCGCGCATCGCCGCAAGTTGTTTCAGTTTCTCAATTTCCGCCTTATCAAAAACCGGCGACTTGATGACCTGCTTTATCCGCTCGAATCCTTCCGGAAAATTACGCGACGGAATCGAAAGATAAAATCCAAAATAATCATCGGCAACCACAGGCGTCAGGCGTCCGCCAAAAATTTCAAGCCGGCGGTTTTCACGTTCATTCCGTAGCATCAATTCCAGCATGAGTCCGGTAATGCCCGCGTCGGCTTCGCTTTCCTGCGCCTTGCCGCCCGTAAAATAAACGCCCATTTCGACAAGCGGCGACGTGTGATCCTCGCGTATGTAAATTTCCGGCCCGCGCAGAATCGACGCGGCCTGAAATGAATGTCTGATCTCGTTTAAACGTAACGGCGCGGTGGCGGAAGGAATTTTAAAATTCGGTTCTACTTCTCCCTTGCGCGCGCTGAGTTCCTCATCCGCGGCAAGCCCCAGCAGGCTTTCAAGCGTTGCGCGTACCGCCGTCCCGGCCGGATTCCTATCCGCGGCGGAACGCGGGAGATATTCCAAAAGAGCGCAGTTTGAAAGCGTGAGGTGCCGCGCGATTGCCCGCCTCACATCCACAGCCGTTACTTTTTGCAATTCGGCGATATAGCCATTCATGCGTTTCCAGCCGCCCTGAAATTCCGACCCGGCCAGCGCGTCGGCCAGGCCGCCGACCGTCTCCCGGCGCTCCCACCAGAGCCGCTCCAGTTGGGCGACGGCTCTAGCGAGTTCAGCTTCGGACGGGCCGTTTCTTTTAAGAATCTCAACTTCCGTCCAGAACGCGATTTCCGTCATGTCAACGTGCTGCAATTGCGTTTCCAGCATAACGGAGAAAAAACCCGCGCCGTGGAAAGACTCCATTTCCGCCCGCGCCGAAAAAATCAGATCTTTCCGGTCGCGCAGGCGCGTATTGAGAACGGAGGTTTCGCCGGTTCCAAGAATCGCGGCCGCGACTTCCAGCGCCCTGTGATCCTCCGGATTTTTAAAAGAAACGGGGAATCCCAGGAGAACTTGCGGGAATACTATGTCGCCCGGCACGGGGAGATAACGAAATCCCCCGATGGGCTCAATGCCCGCTCCCGCCGGCGGCGCGGCGGCGCGGGCGGGAGCGTTTTTTGAACCCGCGCCTTTGGAAACGAAAAGACGCGCGATCTCGTTAAGCACGTCTCCGGCGCGGACATCGCCCGCTATGACCAGCGTCATCGCCGATGGATTGTATCTGTTTTTATGAAATTCGATTATTTTTTCGGGGGCGATTTCCGGCAAATGACCGGACGGCGCAAAGCGGCGCTCGCCGAACGCCAAGGCGCGCAATTCTTTCCCCGAAAGAACATCGGGCGGAACGAATTCATCGCGCATGTTTTCCACGATTCTGGCGGCATAGAGGCGAAACGCTTCATTGTTTTCAAAAGGCGGCAGCAGCGCTTCCGCGTGAATGTTAAGCGCCTGTTTCCAGCGCGCGGCCGGAACCGTGAGTTCGAAGCGTGAATGCCGGAGACCCGCGCGGCCGCTGAAAACGCCGCCAAGAGCCTGTGCCCGTCTGCGCGTCGTGCCGGCGGGCGATCCCGCGCCCACGTTTTCGCGCGAGCGCGCCGTGATTTCCGAAAGGCCGGCCGCTTCGTCGGGATCGTCCAGAAATCCTCCCGGAACATACGTTTGAACTGTAACCAGCGGCTGACCGTAAAATTCATAAACCAGAGCCGTCAGCCCGTTTTTAAATACCGTTTTTGTGACGCGCTGGGATTCTTCATGCGATTCGGCCTCAATCAGGAAAGGGGCCTGCGCCGGTTTCGGCGCGCCGCGAGACGGCGCTCGCCCCTGGCCGGTGGCCGTAGCCGCCGTCAGCGTAAAAAGGAAACATATCGCAATTCCAAGCCTTGTTTTACGGAACATATGACTACCCTACAAAATTATGTCCGCAAAAGAAAGGATTATTCGAGGGTCAGGCGGTATACGCCTTCGTAACGGGTGCCGATGTAGACAATTGAAGGATTATCGGGATCCTGCGTCAGGCAAAATACAGGAGAAGCAAATTCAGGATTGAAGATTTTTTTCCATTCGGCGCCGCCGTCCTCGGAAAGGAAAAGCCCGCCCGTTGTCTGGTTCGCGGCAAGAATTCGATTTTCATCGCCGCCTAAAAAAAGTATGTCGGCTATGCCTGTTTTCATGTCTCTGCCGCCCGACTGTTTCCAGTAAACGCCGCCGCTTTCGGATTCAAAAAGTCCTGCAGAAGTTCCCAGAAAAAAACGATCCTTGTCCGCCGGGGAAACGACCATGGCATTAATCATCACCCGCTCCGGCAGGCCGTGGGCGGATGTCACTTTCCATGTAACGCCCCGGTCCTGCGAACGCAGAATACCCAGGTTCGTCGCGGCAAGAACGGTTTCCGGAGTCCCTTCCGGCGCAATAATCCGCCATGCCATCGGAACAAGGCGGTTGCCCGGCGGTATACGAAATTCCAGCGTATCAATCGGCGCGCGATAAATCCCCTGATCGGTTCCCGCGTAAACGATTTTGCCGCCCTGGTCGGTCGCCAGACTGTAAACGGTTCTCCGGGCGATCGCCCCGGTCAGTTTTTTCCATGGGGCGCTCGCGTTTTTCTTATGATAAATTCCCTGCGGCGTTCCCGCCAGACGCCCGGATCCGTTCGGTAAAAACAGAAAAGAAAGAACTCTCATTCCGGGTTCGATCTGTTCAAGCGTCCAGTCGCCGCCGGCGGTCTTCCTGCCGTACCATCCGCCGCCGCCGGAATGCAGGCCGGCGATAAAACGTCCCTTTTCGTCCTGGTCGAACTGTATCCATGGAATCTGTTTGTGCGTAAAACCGTCGTTTGAGGGCTGCCAGGTTTTCCCGCCGTCCTCACTCCGCTGCACGCCATGATATTCCGTGCCAAGCAAAATTCGCCGGCTGTTTAAAGGATCCACCTGAACGGCGTTGACGGTAATGCTCTTCGATGTCAGAAGCGCCCATGAGCGGCCTTCGTTTTCACTTACATAAAGACCTTCCGTCGTTCCGGCATAAACCTTTTTGGAATTCGCCGGATCGAGGTAAACGACATGTGTGCGGATGGTAAATTTGTCCGGCAGCACCCGGAGGCGCGTCCATGTTCTTACGCCGTCGTCGGAGCGATAAACGCCGGAACAGGCGCCGGCGAACACTACCGAAGGATTGCCGGGCTGGATCGTCATGGAAAAGATATCCGAATCAAGCGGCATCCCTTTGTTTTCAACGATTGTCCAGGATTTGCCCATATCGCGCGAAACGTATCCCAATCTCCAGGTTCCAACATAAAGAATATTCGGATCGACCGGATCAATGGCGACTGAATGCGCCTTTGTAAGCAAACCTTCGCCGACGCCGTTCCATTCGCCGCCGCCGTCCTTGCTGAGAAATACGCCTCCGGTTGTCGCGACCAGCATATATGAGGGATTGTCGCGGCAGAGCGCGATGCCGCGAACGTCGGTAAGTTCGCTAGGAAGTTTTATGCGCGCCCATGTCGCTCCGGCGTCCCTGGATTCAAACAGCCCCCCTCCCTCGGAATATGAATCCCACGCGCCAGCGTAGATATGCCTGGAATTGCGCGGATGCTGCACCAGCGTGTCAACGACGTAAGACGGCTGTTCAATCCCCGGCATCAGCATACGCCAGGATTTTCCCGAATCGGCGGATTTGTAGATTTCCCCGTTGCTGGTTCCCAGGTAGACGGCAGACGGTTCGGAAGAATCGGTCAACAGCGAACGAACATCGCCGCCAAAAGGCCCAAGGCGTTCAAAGCGCGTCGATAAAGAAGCGCCTATGACGGACTGAGACGTCGCTGTTGCAAATAGAAAACAAATCAGGAGTGCGGAAAGGGTAAGTCTGAAGCGCATTGAAATTGATAAAGAAAACGCGGGACAGAAGCTAATTCCGTCCCGCGTTATGATACGAGATTAACGGACGCCTTTTATACTACCTGGGCGCTATTTCAATCTCTACACGGCGGTTCAAAGTACGACCCGCGGCTGTTGCGTTATCGCCGAAAGTGCCTACGCCGCCATCGGTGACCTGGATGCGCGAGGCGTCAATGCCGCGTTCCTGCAAGTAAGCGGCCATGGCCTTGGCGCGGGCTTCTCCGAGGCCCTTTCTGGAAGTTTCGGATCTGGAATTGTCCGTGTAACCGAAAACGTTGGCGCGCAGACTGGAATTGTTCCTCATCTGGAGAGCGATATCGTCCAGAATCGCCTTTGCGCAGTTATCGACGCGGGTTCCGCCGTTGGCAGTAAAATAACCGCAGTTATCCTGGGCTATGGTACGCCGTTCGGAAACATTGACGGTCATATTGCAGGACGCTTTGCCGCCACGGCCGTCATCGACGCCCACGGTTACGGTGTAGCTGCCCGCCCTGACGCCGGAGGCGTTAAACGTTGCGGTGCTGCTGTTGCCGCCGACAGCGCCTGCCGGAGACGACCAGGTGAAGGTCAGCTTGTCGCCATCCGGGTCTGACGCGGTTGCGCGCAGTTCAACGGAAGCGCCGGAAGCCACGCTTACAGTGGTGGTCTGACAGGAAATAGTCGGAACCTGATTCGGTCTCTCGCGAATCGTGCCTTTGGATGTAGCCGAAGCGGAGAGGTCGCCGTTGCTGACGGTGCAGGTCACATCATAAGATCCGGGATTTCTGCCTTCCGAACCAAAGGAAACCTGCGGGCCGCTCGCCGCCAGTTTTTCGCCATTTACCGTCCAAGCATAGGTCAGAGTGCTGTTGTTCGGATCCGAAGCAACGCAGCGAAGATTGGCGCTTTCGCCCGGAAGCAGGCTGAATGTCGCCGGCTCAACCGAAACGGTCGGCGCGACAGGACGGCGGTTCACGGTAATCTGGCTTGAACAGGTCGCCGTTTCTCTGCCGTTCGAAACGGTCGCGGTAACCGTATATGTTCCCGGAGCGGACGCGCTGAAATCGGCCTGATCGCTGTTGCCCTTGATCGTTCCGCCGGAAGAAGACCATTTATAGGTCAGTCTGCCGCCCTGCGGATTGGTGGCACTGGCGCGAATCGTAGCGACTTCATCCTGCAAAATGGAAGTTCTCGAAGCGGAGCAGCTCACCGTCAGCGACTCCATGCTGCGGCGCGTACCTATAGTTCCCTGAACTACGAAGCCGTGATATCCCCTGCGTCTCTCCACCTCTTCGGATTCCCCGACAGAATGATGAATGGAAGCTTGGTATCCTCCGCCAATGGACGCCCATCTGCTCGGATAGTAACGAATGCCGCCGATAATATCCAGGGGGCGATAGGGGCTCAGATCGCCACGCTCACCGACTGGAGCCGCCGTGCCGTCGCCGAACTGGGCTGCGCCGGTCATTTCTGCAATGAAGTGTACGGAAGAATGTACCGGGAATTCAAAACCGTAACGCCAGACAAATTCATTCCGCAGAGTTACTGAGGGATCTTCCGTTTCGCCGATGAAATTCATGCCCGCATTCACGTGGAAACGGAAGAGATCCGCCGCCGTTTTGGAAAGGAGCACAAATGCTCCGGCGTCATAGGTGCCTCTTGTCAGACCACGGCGAAGAGCGTCAACATCCTTTTGTCCGGGGATTATGCCGGTTCCCGCGACGGCAAGGCTGAACGGATTGCCTCTGCGTTCAGAAAGTAAATTCATCCTGGCGCCGACATGGATGTCGCTGAAGCCATTGGAACGCGGCACGTCGATAAACGGCGCTTCATTCGTGAAATAAGCCGCGCCGGCCGGAGTTCTCGCCAGGCGCGGCGCGCCGTTGTAAAGCTGGCTGCCCTGATCGTAGTACGGGAAGATGTTGTTGGCGCTGATGCGCCGGTTAATATCCACGGATCCGAAAACCTCAAAACGATCGACTATGCCCACTGCGGCTCCGGCAACAGCTCTTCCTATTGTCAATTGCCCGGGGTCCCGTCTAAATTGATCGTAACCGAAAGTGAAATTGGTTTCCCCTCGTTGAAGGTTTTCCGCATCCCAGGTTTTAAACAGACCGGTCGTGCCATCAAGCGTCCCGGCGTAAAACTGTTGCTTTCTTTCCTGGGTAAAACCGGAAACTGATAATGCAAGTAATAGAAAGCATGTCGCGATTACTCGCAGCTGCCTAGTGTTCATGTTTGCTTCTCCATAGAACTGGTTTTCGTAGTCAAAACATACACTGAATCAGGCCATCCCTTTAAATAACGGGAGCCTGAAACTCAAGACGGTAAGACTATACTGTTTTTCCAAAGCCTTTTCAAGTACGGCCATTTGTACTGGTTTCAAATCAACTCATTGTAATAATCGGAACAAATCCGTTTTACAATGAGAAATATACGATACACCATACCCGGCGTGAAATAAAAAAAGTGATTTTTTGATTTTTTTCACTAAAGGGCAAAATGGAAAAAAATAAAAAAAATCGGGAAACACTCTTGCGCCGGGCAAGGATACGCGCTACCATGTGCCGCCTTTAAAAACGGGGTCGTAGTTCAGTTGGTTAGAACGCCGGCCTGTCACGCCGGAGGTCGCGAGTTCGAGTCTCGTCGGCCCCGCCACTAACCGGAAAAGGGAGCCTTTCCAAAGGCTCCCTTTTTTCGTTTCCTGTTCCGCCGAACACCCTCCCCGATATATAATGCCTGCCGGGTTTTACCGAAAAAGCAGTTTAGCAGTTTATTTGATTTAAAGGAGACAACATATGAGGCGACCAGCCGTAGTTCCGCCGCTTGCGGCAATTGCGACATTTTTTGTGTTGACGGCTTCCCAGGCGGCTTTTGCGCAGCAGTCCTGCGAGAGCCTGAAATCCATCAAGCTGCCCAATGTTACATTCACGAACGCTGAAGCCGCGGCGCCGGGCTGGGAAATGCCGGCTCAGACCGGCTTTATCAACACCGCCTCGCAGAAGATCCCGGTGGCGTTCTGCCGCGTGGAGGGTTACGCGACTCCGACCAGCGACTCGCGCATCGGTTTTGAAGTCTGGCTCCCGATTGAAAAAAACTGGAACGGCAAATTTCTTGCCGCGGGCAATCCGGGCTTTATAGGCTCGCTGCCTCGCGGCGCGCTGTCAGGCATAATGCAGCGCGGCTACGTAGCCGCGGCGACCGACACGGGCCATGTGGACGAAACCGCAAAATGGGCGATCGGGCATCCGGAAAAATGGGCGGATTGGGGCTATCGCGCCGTACACGAAACCGCCGTGGTTGCCAAGCGCCTCGCCAGGGATTATTACGGGCGACCGGTAGAATATTCCTACTGGAACAGTTGCCACAACGGCGGCAACCAGGGACTCGCTGAAGCCCAGCGTTATCCTGACGATTTTGACGGCATAGTCGCGGCCGATCCCGCGTTTAACATCTCACGCCTGCAACCCGGCACGCTCTACCTGAGCTGGGTTTCGCTGAAAGACGGTCTTGACGCGCCGGGATACATCCCGCCGTCGAAATACACCGTGCTCAGAAACGCGGCGCTTGCCGCCTGTGACGAGAATGACGGGCTCAAGGACGGCATTATTACCGATCCGCCGCGCTGTAAATTCGACCCGGCCGTTACGCTGTGCAAAGACGGCGACAAGCCGGACTGCCTTACCGCCCCGCAGTTGGAAACCGCGCGTAAAATATATGAAGGAGCAAAATTTAAAGACGGCACGCAGATATTCAGCGGCATGGCGCCGGGAAGCGAGTTGCAGTGGAACCTCGTCTCCGAAAAGGAGCCGTTTTGGGTCAACGTTGATTTTTTCAAAGGCATGGTTTTCGAGGATCTGAATTGGGATTGGAAAACGTTTGACGTCGATCGCGATACGCGCCTCGGTATAGAACGCACCGGCAAATATGTGGATAACAATAATTCCGATCTGCGGCCGTTTAAAAACGCGGGCGGCAAGATCATTATTTACCATTCATGGAACAGCGTCGCGCTTCCCACCGGTTCAATCGTGAAGTATTACGAAGACGTCGTCAAAACCGTCGGCGGACTGAAAGAGACGCAGGACTTTGCCCGCCTGTTCGTTATACCGGAATCAGGCGGCTGCGTGGGCGCTTTTAACGATGAAACCTTCAACGCGTTCAAAGCGGTACAGGATTGGGTGGAAAAAGGAATCGCTCCCGAGGCCATCACGTATGTGGAATCCGGCCCGCAGCGTAAAGTTTCGCGGACGCGCCCGGTGTGCGCCTATCCGAAAATATCGCGCTATAAGGGAAGCGGCGATCCGAACGACGGCGCGAACTTTACCTGTGTCGATCCCAAGTAGTGGTCATTGATCAGCTTTGATTTTGGAGCGCAGGCAGGCGCGACATCTGCGTTTTATTACCTGGATATTTGCGGGCGGAATGCCCGCTGCCCGGCGAAGCCGGAAACTGATCACTGACCACGGATCACTAACCACTAAAAAAAGGAGTTTGTTTTGATAAAGATTGCAGATTTGTTCAAGGTTGACGGTTACGGCGTTGTTGTAACCGGCGGCGCAAGCGGCATCGGGCTTGGCTACGCCGAAGCGTTGGCTTCAAACGGCGCGCGCGTGACGCTGCTGGATATTCATGCCGGGCGCGTTGAAAACGAAGCAAAACGGCTCGCGGCTACCGGACTGGATGTCCGCGGCGCGGTCGTCGACGTAACCGACCACAAGGCGCTTGATGCCGCCATTGACGAAGCCGCGCAGCTTTACGGCAGGCTGGACGTTGTTTTCGCCAATGCCGGCATAGATCCGGGCATCGGCTTTCTAGGCGCGTGGGCGGGCGCGGAACGCCCGCGTCTCGCGGAAGGCGCGCTTGAAAATTACACGGACGAACGCTGGAACCGGGTAATCGACGTCAACCTGAACGGCGTTTTTGCCACCGTACGCGCGGCGGCTCGCCAAATGCGTCCCAAAAAATCCGGGCGCATTATAGTCACGACATCGCTCGCCGATGTGCGCATAGAGCCGGCCATAGGCGCGGCGTACATGGCCGCAAAAGCCGGCGCGGCGATGTTTACGCGTAACGCCGCGCTGGAACTTGCCGCCTACAACATTACCGTCAACGCCATCTCGCCGGGGTATATCGTTACCAATATCGGCGACGGCCACTCGCTGGATCCGGAAGAACAAAAGGCCGTCGCGAAGATGGTTCCCGTACACCGCGTGGGCTGGCCCAGCGATTTTTACGGCCTCGCCCTTTTCCTCGCGTCGCACGCTTCGGATTACATCACAGGGCAGGAGATTGTCGTGGACGGCGGTTGGGGTCTCGGTATGGCGGATTAATT
>JAIRVC010000160.1 GCA_031254095.1 Acidobacteriota bacterium | reverse complement strand
CCCGAACTCGTAAAATTTCTTCCGGCAGAAGAACAGAAGAAAACGAATTAAAGAAACGCTGATCCGTGTCCGACATTCAGTACGCCCCAATAAACCATCTGGACGAATCCGCCATGCTTCCGCTCATGAAGGAAGAAAGGCAAATGTGGCTGGCGGATCTTGACTGGGATTACTCCGCCATCCAGCAGATTCTGCTTCCCCTTATCGGGCAAAAAATGCTGCCGGGATACGCGGCCTTCACCGGAGGCAGGCAGCCGTCCGGCTACATTTATTTTCTCGCCAACCGGGAAAAGGGAAGCATCGGCGCGCTTTACACGATGCCGGCGGATAACGCGCAGAAAGCGGCCGAAGGCCTTGTGGAGCTTGCCATAGCGTGTTTACAGGATTCCGGCGGCATACGCCGCGTTGAAGCGCAGATATTTCCATTTCACGGCCAGAATTACGAGCGAATATTCAGTAAATACGGTTTTCGCCATTATCCGCGCGTCTATCTTGTCCGGAACATCGACGCCGGCATCGCGGAAAAAGAACCCGCCTCGCCCGCGAAAATTATTCCGTGGGATTCCACGCTCATCAGCCGCGCCGCCGGGATGACAACCGCGTGTTATCGTGAACATATTGATTATGAAATCCTGGAGGATTACCACACGCCGGAGAACTGCGAAAACTACCTGCGCGGGCTGGTGACAAACCCGGGATGCGGCGTTTTTTTACCGGACGCCTCTTTTATATGCCTTGACGGGCAGGAAAATATCTGCGGTTATGTAATCTGCTCGCGCATTTCAGACAGACGCGCCCTTATTCCCCAGATCGCCGCGCATCCCGCGTGGCAGGGGCGCGGCCTCGGCGCCGCGCTGATGAACCGTTGCCTGCGGCGCCTTCGTTCCATGAATTTCCGGTCGATAAGCCTGGTAGTCACGTCTGAAAATTCCCGCGCCTGTGAATGGTATCAGCGGATGGGATTTCAGCCGCACAGGGAATTCGGCGCTTTTACATGGAACCGGTCTTGATGAAGTAGTAAGATATCTCCCTTTCATCGACAGTGAAACAGTCGATTTTTGGAGGACGCAATGTCAGGAGAAGGAAAACTTGGGGAACGCATACGGACATACCGCGAACGCCTTGGAATGACGGCGGACGTGCTGGAACAGCAGTCAGGCGTGGATAAGGGCGTTATCGCCGCGATTGAGTCAGGCGATGTCTATCCCGTGCTGGGAGTAATGCTGAAACTGTCCCGCGCGCTGGGTCAGCGGCTGGGAACTTTCATGGACGACCAATACCGCCCTGATCCGATTATCACGCGCGCCGACGAACGCGCATCCGACCGGATTTCGCACCGGGCCGGCGGAGTGGGCGGCTTTGAGTATTTTCCGTTGAGCAGCGGCAAAACCGATCGTCATATGGAGCCGTTTTACATCGAAATCGCGGGAAACGCCAACCCGCAGATTTCTACGCACGAAGGCGAGGAACTCATTATCGTCATCACCGGCGAAGTGGAACTGACACACGGCGGCGAGCGGCATCTGCTGAAAGCGGGCGACTCCGCTCACTACAATTCCGTCGTGCCTCATGTTGTAAAATCCGTCGGCGGAAGCTCCGCCAGTATTTACGGAGTGGTATTTACGCCGTTCTAAGGTTTCAATTATGGAAAACAAACATTTTAATCTGAGCGATCCTTTCGGTACGGCGCCTTCAAAGCCGCCTTACACGCAGGCGGTTTCGACAGGCGAACCGTGGAACAATCTTCCTATAACACGCGATTACACGCTGGGTCAGCTGCTCGATCAAACAATCGCGCGCTGCGGGCCGCAGGACGCCGTGGTTTACGCGGATCGCGACTATCGCCTGACCTGGTACGAATTCGGCGCGGAAGTGGATCGCATAGCGCGCGGGCTGATGTCGCTGGGCGTCAAACGGGGTGAAAAAGTCGCGCTCTGGGCGACAAACGTTCCGCACTGGGTCGCGCTCATGTTCGCCACGGCGAAAATCGGCGCGATTTTGCTGCCTCTGAACACAAATTACAAGTCCGCCGAAATTGATTTTGCGCTTCGCCAGTCGGACACTGAAAATCTTTTTCTTATAAACGGCTTCCGCGACACGGATTACGTTCAGACGATTTATGATCTTATTCCCGAACTGCGGGAACAACCGCGCGGTTCGCTGAAGTCCGCAAACTATCCGCACCTGAAAAGGGTATTTTTCCTCGGCCCCGAAAAACACCGCGGCATGTACTCGCTTAACGAATTGTTTGCGCTCTCGTCCGGGACGAGCGATGCCGACTACATCGCGCGGCAGCGGGAGAACGATTGTCACGACATAATCAACATGCAGTACACATCCGGAACAACCGGATTCCCCAAAGGCGTGCAGCTTTCGCACTACAACATAGCGAACGACGGCTTCTGGATAGGCGCGTGCCAGAATCTTTCGGCGGCGGATCGCGTCTGCATTCCGGTGCCGCTTTTCCACTGCTTCGGCTGCGTGCTGGGAGTGATGTCCTGCATTAATCACGGCTCAACCATGGTGTTCGTTGAAAAATACGATCCTGTAACGGTCATGATGTCCGTCGAAAAAGAGCGCTGCACGTCGGTTTACGGAGTGCCGACCATGTATATCGCCCTTCTTGATCATCCTCTTTTTGACAGGTTCAATTTTTCATCTCTGCGCACCGGCCTTATGTCCGGCTCAACATGCCCGGTTGTCCGTATGCAGCAGTGCGTGGAAAAGATGAACATGCGCGAGGTGACCAATCCATACGGCCTTACTGAATCAGGCCCCGTGATGACGCAGACCCGTTATTTCGAAACCGACATCGAGCGCAAATGCAGTTCCATCGGCCTTGCGCTTCCCGGCATAGAAGTAGCGATAATCAATCCCGAAACGGGCGAACTGTGCGGCATTGACGAACCGGGAGAAATATGCTGCCGCGGTTTTAACACCATGAAGGGATACTACAAGATGCCGGAGCAGACCGCGAAGTGCATCGACGAAAACGGCTGGCTGCATTCCGGCGACATCGGCCGCATGGACGCCGCCGGATACTATTTCATCACCGGGCGGCTGAAGGACCTGATTATCCGGGGCGGCGAAAACATCAGCCCAAAGGAAGTCGAGGATTTCATCGGCCATATGCCGGGCGTGCAGGATGTGCAGGTGGTTGGCGTTACCAGCAAAAAATACGGCGAACAGCCGGCGGCGTTTGTCATACGGAAAGCTGGCGCGGATTTCAACGAGCAGGATGTGATTGATTTCTGCCGCAACAAAATCGCCTGGTTCAAAACGCCCAAATACGTCGCGTTCGTGGATGAATATCCGATGACCGCGAGCCAGAAAATTCAGAAGTACAAATTGCGCGAAACGGCCGCGCAGCTCTGGCCGGATGATTAAAATAGTGGGCAGTGATCAGTGGTTAGGACGCGTTAAGAAATAACTGTCGTATTTAAATTTGGGTTGATGTATATTTTC
>JAIRVC010000153.1 GCA_031254095.1 Acidobacteriota bacterium | reverse complement strand
TTCCGGATTAAGGCGTGCCAGGTCCATGAGAATCTCCCTTGAGCGCTCATCCGCCGCTTTTGGCGTTACAACGCGCACTTCCACAATCTGGCTGCCATGAGCATCGTTCCGGGGGGAAGGCGCGCCTTTTCCCCGCAGGCGGAATTTCTGTCCGCTCTGCGTTCCCGGCGGAATTTTGAGCAGAGTTTTTCCGTCGATGGATGGAACTTCGATTTTGGCGCCGAGCGCGGCTTCGGTAACGGTTATCGGAACGGAACACAGAATGTCGTTCCCTTCTCTCTGGAAAAACTCATGCGGGCGCACGGCGATTCTTAGATATAGGTCGCCCTGCGGGCCGCCGGAATGCCCGGCATTTCCCTTGCCGGGAACTCTCATGCGAAAACCGTTTATCACCCCCGGCGGAATGCGCACAGTAATGGCTTCATCCACAGGCACGCCGCCGGAACCGCCGCATGTTTTGCAGCGCGCGCCGGTTTTGCCGCTTCCGCCGCAAGCGCGGCACGTGCCTGAAAAACGCATGAATCCGTGTCCGCGGTTCTCCTGGCCGGTTCCCTTGCATTGCGCGCAGGCCCGCTGCTCCGACGCGCCGTCCATGCCCGTGCCGCCGCAGGATGAACATGTTCCATGCCTGCTCAGGTTGATTCGCGCCGTCAGCCCGCGAACGCTTTCCATGAAGGAGATGTTTAACTGCTGTTCAATATCTTCGCCCTTTGCGGGGCCGTGCTGACGCCCGTGTCCCGCGCCGCCGCCAAGAATTTCGGAAAATATATCCCGGAAACTGCTGTTTCCCGCGCCGCCAAAATCCATCCCGGAAAAATTAAACCCATATGAGTCGCCGCCGGGCTGTTCCCTGATATTTTCCGAATAAAATCCGTATTGATCGTAGATCGCGCGTTTTTTTGAGTCGCTGAGGACGTCGTAGGCTTCCTGGATGCTTTTAAAACGTTCCTCGGCGGCCTTATCTCCCGGATTCACATCCGGATGATTCTTGCGCGCCATGCGCCGGTACGCCTTTTTAATTTCAGCCTCATCCGCGCCGCGTGAAACGCCCAGAACCGAATAGTAATCTTCCTTTTTTCCGGCCATATCATTATTATGGATTTTCGATTTTTGATTGAAGATGTTTGATTGTCAGAATACGCGCAGGATTCTTCAATCAAAAATCGAAAATCTTATCACTGATCATTTACGAATTTTTATCGACATCGACGTATTCAGCGTCTATTACATCGTCGTCTTTTTTGCCGGTTTCACCTCCGGCCCCGGCTGTCGTCGCACCGTCTTCTGCCGGTTGCTGCCCGGCCGTTTTCTGATACATCACTTCGGCCAGCTTGTGAGAAGCCTTCATTAATTCATCGGCCACGGCGTTCATTTCCACGGCGTCAGCCGAAGCGTTCTCAAGAACCGTTTTGGCTTTTCCGAGCGAGGCGTCAAGCGCCGAAGCGTCGTCCGCGCCGATTTTATCGCGGTTTTCCGTCAATACCTTCTCCGTGTTGTAGATCAGGCTGTCGAGCTTATTGCGAGCCTCGATCTTTTCGCGGTTTTTCTGATCTTCGTCGGCGTGCGACTGCGCGTCCTGCGTCATCTTTTCGATTTCATCCTTGCTGATGCCGCTTGACGCCGTGATCGTGATTTTCTGCTCCTTGCTGGTGGCAAGATCCTTGGCTGAAACGTTCACGATTCCGTTGGCGTCGATATCGAAAGCCACTTCGATCTGCGGCACGCCGCGCGGCGCGGATGGAATGCCCACCAGATGAAATTTACCGAGAGTCCGATTGTCGCGCGCCATTGCGCGTTCGCCCTGCAAAACGTGAATCTCAACGGAGGTCTGATTGTCGGCCGCTGTGGAAAAAACCTCGGACTTGCGCGTTGGAATCGTCGTGTTCCGCTCAATCAGCCTGGTGGAAACTCCGCCCAGTGTTTCAATCCCCAGGGATAACGGCGTTACATCAAGCAGCAGCAGTTCCTTGACGTCGCCGGCCAGCACGCCGGCCTGAACCGCCGCGCCGATTGCCACAACTTCGTCAGGGTTTACGCCCCTGTGCGGCTCCTTGCCGAAGTATTCCTTGACGAGCTGCTGAACGCGCGGAATGCGGGTCGAACCGCCCACGAGCACCACTTCGTCGATATCTCCCGGCTTCAATCCGGCGTCGGCGATAGCCTGTTTGACCGGGCCAATCGTCCGCTGCAGGACGTCTTCCACCATCTGTTCAAATTTTGACCGGCTCAGGCGCAGATTCAGGTGTTTGGGGCCGGAGGCGTCCGCAGTGATGAACGGCAGATTGATTTCCGTTTCCATCACGGTTGAAAGCTCCATCTTTGCCTTCTCGGCCGCTTCACGGAGGCGTTGCAGCGCCATTTTGTCCTTGGAAAGGTCGATTCCCTGATCTTTCAGGAATTCGTCGATAATCCAGTCCATCAGCCGCTGGTCGATGTTGTCGCCGCCAAGGTGAGTGTCGCCGTTTGTCGATTTGACCTCGACCACACCCTCGCCCACTTCGAGAATCGAAATATCGAAGGTGCCGCCGCCGAAATCGTAAACCGCTATCGTCTCGTCTTTCTTTTTGTCAAGCCCGTAGGCCAGCGCCGCTGCCGTCGGTTCGTTCACGATGCGGACGACTTCCAAACCGGCGATCCTTCCAGCGTCCTTGGTCGCCTGCCGCTGGCTGTCGTTAAAATAGGCCGGAACCGTAATAACCGCTTTTTCAATCTTTTCACCGAGGTATTCCTCCGCGGACTGGCGCATTTTTTGCAAAATCATCGCGGCGATTTCCGGCGGCGTATAGTTTTTGTCGCCCATTCGCACCTGCGCGTCACCATTCTGTCCCGACGCCACATTGTAGGGAACCATCTTCATTTCTTCGGCGACTTCGGCCAGCCGTCTGCCCATAAATCGCTTGATGGAAAAGATAGTGTTTTCCGGATTTGTGACCGCCTGCCGCTTGGCTACCTGCCCGACGAAACGTTCGCTGTTTTTGCCCATGGCTACAATGGACGGAGTGAGTCTCCCCCCTTCGGGGTTTGTAATAACCTTGGGCTCCCCTCCCTCCATTACCGCTACCACGGAGTTGGTTGTTCCCAGATCAATTCCGATAATCTTGCTCATTTTTTCCTCCTGAAAATTTCTCAAACACGACTTATATAAAATCTGAGTGCGTTCATGTCAATTAAGTAACGGATTACCGTTTAAGAAACTTTTTCCTGATATCCGGCCAGAATTCCATGAACACGTTTTGCGCGGAACGCGCTCCAACGGATATCGCCGCGCTCCGGATGTAATCCGCCGCGCCACGGTCGCCTTCCGGACGCCATTGGCGCGAGATGTAAACGCCGGAAGCCACTCCGGCAAAATATGAATAATTCGGCCGCGCTCCGCCGGAATCCTTATGCGCGACAAAAGTTTCACCGATCGCGTGAAGCGTTCTGGCCCGGATCTCCCGCCTGCCTGAGTAAAAATAGCGCGGGTCCTCGCGCAGTAAAATTTTCAGGCCGTAGGTCGTCGTATTGCCGACCGCTTTCTGGCCGAGCGAAGAAGCGAATCGCCTGCCATACCCCTCCATGCCCTGCCCCCATTCCGGAACCGAATCAACGGCCTGATTATATGCGGCGGAAAACACGCTGCCGGAAATCGACATGGGGCCGAAAGTGGATTTCGGGTAAAGGCGGAATTTTCCGCCAGTCGTCAGGGGCGTGTAGTTCGCCCCTGGAAACACGGCGGCCGTTTCCATGGAAGCGGCCGTGTCGTTCGCTTCACCGTATGCCGATGCGGGGGCAAGAAGCGCCAGCAGCAGTATTACTGAAACACGCATTAGCAAAATCCGCTTTCGGGAACCAATTGCAAAACCTTAGGAAACGCTGATTAATTGACAGCGTTTCTCTTACCTGAACAGGAGATGATCTTCCTGCGTCGGTTTCACTTTCATCTTTTCGACGACTCGCGGCGCCGTTTCGACATAAAACATTGAGACGATTGCGACGACCAGACCGGCGAGCGCGGCCATCCACATTGGCGCGTGCAGGCCGATATTGTCGCTGAGAATTCCGCCTATGGTCGGCATCAGCGCCGCGCCAAGCGTTTCACCGGTCGCGGTCGGGATAGCCACCGCCATACCGGCGATCTGCGGCGGTACGGATTCGGATGGAAGCGTTCCGACATACATCGGATACATCCCGGCGCCGAAAAGCCCGAACATGAAGAAGAACGCGCCGAAGATAAGCGGTGAGGTTCCCACCGGCATCATGGCAACAGGAATACCGAAAGCCGCGGTCAGAAGCGCGGAAATAATCAGAGCCTTTTTGCGGCCGATATTGTCTGAGATAGCCCCCATGATGAACTCGCCCAGAAAGCCGCCAAGCCCGGAAGCGGAAATTATGTATCCAATCTGCAGAATGCCGAATTGATGCACCTCGGTGAGAAAGGATGCCGCGAATGCCGTATAGACGTAAAGCCAGCCCATAACGGGAACGCTGTTTATGGCGGACAAAAGCACATTCTTATATTTTAATGCGTCGGTCAGGCGGACTTTTTCACCGGCGTCCTGCTGAACAGTTTCACCGCTTTTCCGCCGGCGTATGGCTTCGGCGACCGAAGGCGCTTCTTTCATTACAACGAAGATAAGAATGCCGACAACGAGGCCGGGAATTGATACTACGTAAAACACCTTCCGC
>JAIRVC010000050.1 GCA_031254095.1 Acidobacteriota bacterium | reverse complement strand
TATTGAAATATCGACTATATTTAGATAACTGTTGCTTTAATCGTCCATATGACGATCAATCAAAGTTGTCAATACATCTGGAATCAGAAGCAAAACTGTTTATCCAAAAAGAAATACTGAATGGCAAATTTGAACTTGTATGGTCGTACATTTTAGATTATGAGAATTTAGTCAATCCCTATGAGCAACGTAAAAATGCAATAGCAGCCTGGCGAAGCATCGCTGTCATAGACATTGATGAATCGGAGGAAATTATTTTGACAGGAAATGGTGTTATGTTAAAAGGTTTAAAGAAAAAAGACGCCTTGCATATCGCCTGTGCAATAAAAGCGAATTGCGACTATTTTTTAACTACGGATAAAAAATTGCTAAACAAGGAACTTTCAGAAATAGTACTGATAAATCCGTTGGATTTTGTCAGTAGGATGGAGGTTTAAGGCAATGAAAACAGATACGGTTATCAAAAATGAGGGTGTAAAAGTACTGATGGATGCTTTAGGCCTGATTGAAGCAGAACGCTTTATTATGCTGATTCAGCGAGAACCATTTGATTACACGAAATGGCAGGAAAACCTGTTTGAAGATATGAGCATAGAAGAAATAAGCAAAAAAGCCGCCGAATTACGTTTAAGGAGTTCATCTTATGGGGATGCCAATACCTGAACTAATTTGCCGCTCAAGTTTTTTCAAAGGCTTCCACTGAATACCCCATGATCTGATTGTGTGCGTAAAGGAGCTCATCCACTTTTATATATACGCGCTTATAGTGCATTATAAAGAAGCGGCTTGTCTCCACGCCCGCTTGCGCTGTCTCGCGATGATTCCTAAAAACATCCGGGCAAAAAATATTCGCGTCCTGTAGCGGCAACCAAGGCTGACGCTACAGGACGCCGTGCGAAAACTACGCTTTTGCCGTAAGCGCGGTCAGGATTTTCTGCGCGCAGACCGGAATTACCGAGCCGGGACCGAATACGTCAACCACGCCCGCCTTAAACAGCTCGTCGTAGGACTGCGGAGGAATAACGCCGCCGGCGAAAACCAGGATGTCTTCGCGGCCGAGGATTTTTAGTTCTTCTATCACGGCGGGAACAAGCGTGGAATGCCCGCCCGCCAGACTGGAAACGCCAAGCACATGAACGTCGTTTTCCGCCGCCATGCGCGCGGCCTCGCGCGGCGTCTGGAACAGCGGCCCCACATCCACGTCAAAGCCCAGATCGGCAAACGCGGTCGCTATCACTTTCGCGCCGCGATCATGCCCGTCCTGACCCATCTTAGCGATGAGAATGCGGGGACGGCGGCCTTCGGATTTGGCGAATTCATCCGCAAGGCCCTGCGCCTTCCGGAATTCCGGATCCTCGCGGCTTTCCGAAGAATAAACGCCGGAAATCGTGCGGTTGACGGCCTGATAGCGGCCGAAGACTTTTTCGAGCGCGGAGGAGATTTCGCCGAGCGTAGCACGCAGACGCGCCGCCTTAACGGAAAGTTCCAGCAGGTTTCCCTCGCCTTTTTCCGCGCATTCGGTCAATGTCCGCAACGCCGCCTCAACCGCCGCCTGATCGCGTCCGGCTTTCGTTTCGGCAAGACGCTTTAACTGCGCTTCGCGTACCGCCTGATTGTCAACAATTAGAACGTCGAGCGGCTTTTCATCCGTAAGTTTGTATTTGTTGACGCCGACGATAGTTTCTTTTCCGGAATCGATTCGCGCCTGGCGCCGCGCGGCCGCTTCCTCAATCCGCATCTTGGGAATGCCGGTTTCGATGGCTTTTGCCATGCCGCCCAGCTCCTCGATTTCCTGAATATGCGCCCACGCCTTTTTCATCAATTCCTGCGTGAGATATTCAACGTAATAACTGCCCGCCCAGGGATCGACAGATTTTGTGATGTCGGTTTCCTCTTGAAGAAAAATCTGCGTGTTGCGGGCGATGCGCGCCGAGAAATCCAACGGAAGCGCGATGGCCTCGTCAAGGGCGTTTGTGTGCAGCGACTGCGTGTGTCCAAGCGCCGCGGCCAGCGCCTCAATCGCGGTGCGCGTGACGTTGTTGAACACATCCTGAGCGGCCAGGCTCCAGCCGGAGGTCTGCGAATGCGTGCGCAAGGCCATAGACTTGGGATTTTTCGGGTTGAACCCTTTTATAATCTTCGCCCAGAGAATCCGCGCGGCGCGCATCTTTGCGATTTCCATAAAATGATTCATGCCGATGCCCCAGAAAAAACTGAGGCGCGGAGCGAAATCGTCAATGTCGAGACCGGCGCTGATGCCGGTGCGGATGTATTCAAGCCCGTCGGCCAGCGTGTAGCCTAGCTCGATGTCCGCCGTGCCGCCCGCTTCCTGAATGTGATAGCCGCTGATCGAAATGCAGTTGAACTTGGGCATGTTCGCCGACGAGTACCGGAATATGTCGCCTATTATGCGCATCGACGGCAGCGGCGGGTAGATATAGGTGTTGCGCACCATGAACTCTTTCAGAATATCGTTCTGAATCGTTCCGGCAAGCTCCTTTGTCGATACGCCCTGTTCCTCGGCCGCGACGATGTAAAACGCCATAACCGGCAGCACCGCGCCGTTCATGGTCATCGACACGGACATC
>JAIRVC010000025.1 GCA_031254095.1 Acidobacteriota bacterium | reverse complement strand
CCGAAAACCCCAAACTCTGCGTTACGCTCCTTCGGCAAAATACTCATTTACCTATATGTAAACTCCGCTTTTGCCTCAGTCGCAAGCCTTGATTTTGAGGTTTTCGGAGGTTGCCTAATCTCATTTCTAAAAACGATGATAAAATTGAACCGCCCCCGGTAAAACCGGAGAGTAAATTGCACAAACCATGCTACCATACTTTCATTCATTAAGGAGAGATACTATGGGAAACGGATACGCGGGAAAAATATTGAGAGTCAATCTGACCACAGGAACAACCGGCGTTATGGACACGGCAAAATATGAAGAATTCGGCGGCGGTTATGGAATGGGAACAGCCATCTTCTGGGATCTCGCCGCGGCGCCGGGCGAGTGGGACATGAAGGATCCCTACGATCCGCGAAACGTTCTTCCCATCATGGCCGGGCCGCTGGGGGCTACGGGCGTGCCGGGCGCAGGCAGAACCAGCGTCTGCGGCATGTCGCCTGAAACTTTTCCCACCAGTGAATTCTGGCGGGGAAATTTCGGCGGTCATTTCGGCGGCGCGCTGAAACAGGCCGGCTGGGACGGCGTCGTAGTTGAAGGAAAGGCCGCGGAACCCGTATGGATCAATATCGTCAACGATCAGGTAAAAATCGAATCCGCGAAGGAACTCTGGGGCCTCGACACCTGGGCCACGCAGAACCGCATCATTTCAATGGTCTGCGGCAGAACCCGTTTCGGCGACGAATGGCATCAGATAGAAAACAGTTACACCACCGCCCGGCCGCAGGTGCTTTGTATCGGGCCGATAGGAGAGACGAAATCCCGGCTTGCCGCGCTTATCACGGGCAGCGGCATAAGCGCGCGAATTGGCGGCTTCGGCGCGGTATTCGGGGCCAAGAACCTGAAAGCCGTAAGCGTTGCCGGAACCGGCAATGTTCCCGTGGCGGATCCCAAAGCGGTTATGGAAGCCCGGCTGCAACATATGTCTTCCGGCAGAGGGGCTTCGGCGCAACCCGGCGCGGCGTCCTGTTGCCCCTGTCTGCGCGGAGACCGGCGGCGCAGCAATTTTTACGGCGGCGAAACCATGTGCGCCTGTCAGGGCTGGCTTTCCGGCGTCAGCCAAACCGCGGCGGATCAGGCTACCGAGGCGCTTATAAAATACGGCCTCAGCAGCTGGTCGGCTCATTTTCACGCTTTCAGGATTGATATTCCCGGCGCTCCGGAGATTTTTAAAGGAAGAGTGCCGACCGATTCCGGGCTGGGCTGGTACCTGGAGACGCTTCATGAGCAGGGAATTCTCGGGCCGGGCAAACAGATAGATTCCGCGCCGCTGCCTATGGAAAAATGGGGCGACCTCGGTTTTCGCCTTGCGCTGCTTGAAGCCATCGCCACCCGCTCGGGAATAGGCGATGCTCTGGCCGAAGGCTGCTGCCGCGCCGCCGAAAAATGGGGCAGGCTTGAAATCGACAAGGAAAGCGGCGCGCTGCGTCTTCCCGCCTGGGGCGCTACGAGTCATTGGACAATGCCGTGGGTTGAATGGGCGTATGCCTACATATTTGGCGCGGGCGATCCGACATGGCATGGATTTATGGCGCCTGTCGGCACGCCCGAAGCGGGGAAAACGATTGAGCAGTCGCTTGAGGAATTGTCCGGAAAGACCATTCCATACACCGGCGATATCTTTATGTTCAATTACGCGTGGAAAGGCGAAGAAGCGTGGAAGACCGGCATCTATTCGCCGCATAAGGCCAAACAGGTAGCCTGGAGCCGGCAGTATACGGGATTCTGGAATGAATCAATGGGGTTCTGCGAAATGCTTCTGCCGGAACTGCGCTCCGTAAGTCCCGACATCGAACTCGCCTACTACAAAGCCGTCACGGGAAAGAAAGACTCGTTTGCCGACACAATGCGCACAGGCCAGAAAATTTGCACGCTGGAGCGCGCCATACGCGCAATGCACGGAAGAAGCCGGCGGACGGAGGACTTTTTCCCGTACATGTATAAACCCGGCGCGTCCGGCATGGCGATCTATGGCGGAGTTTCCATTTATGAAGACGGAAAATGGCGCAACGATAACGCTCCGGACATGTATCTTGACCGGAAAGGCGTTGATGATTTAAAGAGTCATTATTACGCGCTGGAAGGGTGGGATAACGAACACGGCTGGCCGACGCGTAAAACGCTTGACGGATACGGCTTGAAAGGAGTCGCGGATACCCTGAACGCCAAAGGACGCCTGGGAAACACTGATTAATTGTCTGCGCGGGATGAAGTGCGAGGCGCACGGAGCGCAGGAACCGAGGCATATACAGAAATATGTTGAGGTTACGAGTACCGCGCAACGAAGCAATTCGCCCGCTCAGGCAATTAATCAGTGTTTCCCAGGGAACAGCGTAAAGTTTTGATTTTTGTTCAAGGGAAACCTCTAAAAACTCCAAAATCAAGGCTTGCGGCCGGGACAAAAGCGGAGTTTACATTTACGTAAGCATTTTGGATCGGCCGCGTAACGCAGAGTTTGGGGTTTTTAGAGGTTCCCAAAGGAAACCGGCTATATGGAAATGGAACATAAAGGTATTAAGCGCAGAGATTTTCTGAAAGCGACCGCCATAACGGGCGCGGCGGCGGCCCTAGGCGGCGTCGCTTATAAAGGATTGACGCATCTCGAAACGGTCAGCGCTCAATCCGAATCCGTTACACAGGTTATAAAAACCAACTGCCGGGCGTGTATCGCCAACTGCGGCGTATTTGCCCATGTCAGAAACGGGCGCGTCGTCAAGCTCGAAGGCAACCCTGAATATCCGATGAGCCGCGGGGCGCTGTGCGCCAAGGGGCTGTCCGGCATTCAGGCGCTTTATCACCCGAACCGCAATAAATATCCGATGCAGCGCGTCGGCGCGCGCGGCGAGAACAAATGGAAGCGCATCTCCTGGGATGAAGCGCTGGATATAATCTCCAAAAAGCTCATGGAGACGCGCGATAAATACGGCGCGGAAACCGTTTTCGCCTCAACCGGCGGCGGCGGCAATCCGCAGTTTCCCAGCATTCCCCGATTTTGCAACGCTTTCGGCACGCCCAACTGGTTCGAACCGGGCTGCGCCCAATGCTACCTCCCGCGCACTGTTACTTTCGCTCTTATGTACGGCGGGCAGATGGGCTGCCAGGGAAGCGACACCAGCATCGCCGATTCCCAGTGCCTTGAAATTTATTTTCCAGACGATACGCCGATGAAGTCGCTGGTAATGTGGGGTACTGCCCCTTCCAGCAATTCTCCATCCGGCGGCGGACGCGCCCTGTCCGATCTTCGGGCGCGGGGCGTGCGCACTGTCGTTGTCGATCCCCGGCTTACGGCGGACGCGGCAAAAGCCGACGTGTGGCTTCCCATCCGCCCGGGAACCGATCCCGCGCTCATGCTCGCGTGGATCAGGTACATCATCGAACACAAGCTTTACGATGAGGAATTCGTCATGAAATGGACGAATCTTCCTTTCCTTGTCGATCCTGAAAGCAAAATGTGTCTCCGGAAATGTTCCACCGTTCAATGTAAAGACGGAGAGTATCTCGTATGGGATAAAAAAACCCGGTCGCCGCAACCGTTGCCATTCCCATGGAACGACCGCCTCGATCCGGCGCTCGAAGGTTCTTATGAAATTGACGGCAGGACGTGCAAAACCGCTTTCCAGCTTCTCAAGGAAAGGGCCGAGCCTTACACTCTGGAAAAAGCCGCTGAAATCTGCTGGCTGGATCCGGCGAAAATCGAGGAAGCCATCCTGATTTACGCCGACAGGCCGTCGGGATGCAGTCTCGGCGTAGCCACCGACCAAAACCAGTTGTCGGCGCAATCCGCGATGGGGAACGCCGTGCTGGAACTCATCA
>JAIRVC010000374.1 GCA_031254095.1 Acidobacteriota bacterium | reverse complement strand
ATCCACATCCCGCAATCATGAGTGATAAACAATGTTGTATAACGGATTTATCGCGAAAAGTCAAGAATTTTGAAAATTTTTGCGGCGCGCGCCCTGAAAATTTTTGTGTCACAGTCCTTATAGTGATTTTAAAAATATAAATTTCAACCTTGCGGGGTCTGGCATATACTGTGTTGTTTTTCCGTTTTTCGGAAAATATTTAAGGGGAAACAAGAGCAGGAGAACATATGACGGTAAACAAAGTTACTAGGATGTATCTGTCCGAGGATGAAATACCGAAATACTGGTACAACATGAGGGCCGATATGAAACAGAAGCCCGAGCCAATGCTTCATCCGGGTACAAGGCAGCCCATCACGGCGGAGGAACTGGGCGCCGTATTCTGCGGCGAACTGGTCAAACAGGAAATGGATATGGACACGCGGCTGGTGGAAATCCCGGAAGCGCTTCTGGATTTTTACAAGTCAACCCGGCCATCGCCGCTTATTCGCGCGCGCTTTCTTGAAAAGGAATTGGGCACGCCCGCCGAAATCTACTACAAGTTTGAGGGCAACAATACGTCGGGTTCGCATAAGCTCAATTCCGCGGCCGCGCAGGCGTATTACGCCAAAGGGGAAGGACTGAAAAACCTGACAACCGAAACGGGCGCGGGGCAGTGGGGTACGGCGCTGGCGATGGCCTGCGCGTTTTTTAAAATCAACCTTACCGTTTATATGGTTAAAGTCAGCAGCCGGCAGAAGCCCTACCGAAAGGCGGTCATTGAAACTTTCGGCGCGAATCTTATCCCGTCGCCGTCGGAGACGACCGAAGTAGGCAGGAGAATCCTGGCCGAAAACCCGGATACGGGCGGTTCGCTCGGCTGCGCGGTTTCCGAGGCGCTGGAGGCCGCCATGAAAACGCCGTCCTGCCGTTATGTTCTCGGCAGCGTTATGGATCACGTCGTCCTGCACCAGTCGATCATCGGGCAGGAATGTAAAATCGCCATGGACAGATACGGAATCAAGCCGGACGTAATAATCGGCTGCGCGGGCGGAGGATCAAACCTCGGCGGGCTGATCGCGCCGTTTATCGGCGAAAAGATAAGCGGAAAAACCGACACGCGCTTCATTGCGGTGGAACCGGCCTCCTGCCCTTCCCTGACGCGCGGGCGCTTCGCCTATGATTTCGGCGATACGGGCAGAACGACGCCGCTTATAAAAATGTACACGCTGGGCAACGGATTTATTCCTTCGTCTGAGCACGCGGGCGGTCTACGGTATCATGGAATGAATCCGACCCTGTCAAAGCTGCGTCACGACGGCTATGTCGAGGCGCGCAGCGCAAAACAGACCGACGTTTTCAGGGCCGCGCTGCAGTTTTCGAAAATAGAAGGAATACTGCCCGCGCCGGAGTCGTCCCACGCGATATGGGCCGCTATTGATGAAGCGCTGGAATGCAAAAAGAAGAACGAAAAAAAGGTGATACTGTTCGGTCTTTCCGGCACCGGCAGTTTCGATCTTGCCGCCTATATGTCGTACAACGACGGCACGATGACGGATTATACCCCGACCGATTCGGATCTGGAAAAAGGCTTTGCGACAATTCCTTAGGATGTGAAGAAAGAATGAATGGGATACCGGTATTGTACGTGGAGGCTGATTGCGTCGCGCGCGGCTGGGAGCAGTCTCTGATTGAGCTCTACCGGAAGGGCTGCCGTATTCGCACCCAGTATGACAGAGAAGGCGATCCGGCCAGCCGCGACTGCACGATGATTCTGACCATTCTGGCTCCAGCCTCCGAACCGGTAATTCACAGGGATTTTCCCGGCGGTCCCGAAGAGCTTGAGGAATACGTGATGGAGGTCTGCGAGGGAATAAAGGATCATCTGGTGCGCGATCCCGGCGACGTTTCTGATACCCGCTGGGACTATACCTATCATCAGCGTCTTTTTGCCTACGGCGTTCCCGGCGGCGAAACCTTCGATCAGATCGAGGCCATGTGCCGGGCGCTTGCGGAAACGCCGCATACGCGGCGCGCGCAGGCGATTACCTGGCGGGTCGGGGAGGACACTGAATGCTTTGACCCTCCCTGCCTGCAAAGCGTCTGGTGCCGGATTACCGAAGAAGATGAAGGGCGTTTTCTTAATATGAATGTCCGGTTTCGCTCAAACGACGCCTATAAAGCCGCGTTTATGAATATTTTCGCGCTGACGCGGCTACAGAAAAACATGGCCGCCCGCATTGCGAAATTGTCCGGCCGGCCTGTGCGCGCCGGCCGTTACTGTCATATGGCGGACAGTTATCACATCTATGGTTCGTCGTTTCATGAATTTGAAAAGCGTTTTTTGGGAGCGCTCGAAAAACGGTCTTTCGAGGAACGCACCATCCGCTACGAGGATGTACGCGAAATTATGGAAGAAGCCCGCCCCGCAATCCTGGCAAAAGCGAAAAATCTCGGCAGGTAAATTTTTGAAGTAATCAGTGGTCAGATTTTTCACTGACCACTGATTACCGATCACTTCCTTAGTGATGAACAGGTTCGTCGCTGTTGACCTTGCCGTCAAGCAGGCGGATGATGCGATGCGCGTTCCGGGCGATATCCTCTTCGTGCGTTACGAGAATGATCGTATTGCCGCGCTTATACAACTCATCGAATATTTTCATGATTTCAACGCTGGTTTTCGAATCAAGGTTGCCGGTCGGCTCGTCGGCGAGAATCAGCGAAGGATTGTTGACCAGCGCGCGCGCGATGGCAACGCGCTGGCGCTGACCGCCGGACAATTCGTTCGGCCTGTGATAGATTCGTTCGCCGAGCTCCACGTTTTGCAAAACCTTGATTGCCCGTTCTTTTCTTTCATTCGCCGGGGTGCCGTTATAAATAAGCGGCAATTCCACATTTTGAAGGGCCGTGGCGCGGGCAAGCAGATTGAACGTCTGGAATACAAAGCCTATTTCCTTGTTGCGGATGTAGGCCAGTTCGTCATCGTCCATCTCGGACACCAGGCGGTTATTCAGGGAATATACGCCTTTGGTTGGCGTGTCGAGACAACCGATCAGGTTCATCAGCGTTGACTTACCCGAGCCCGAGGGACCCATAATGGCGACGTACGATCCCCTCATGATTTTAAAACTGGCGCCGCTCAGGGCGTGGACTTCTTCGGATCCCATTACATAAGTTTTCCAAAGATCTTCAATATGCATCAGAACTTCCGCGCCGCTTCCATTGGTTCCGCTCATAGTGCTCCCTTTTACTTTCTATTAAAGGCCGTCAGTTTTACCGGTTTGACTGCCTTGTTGTGTCGGTTTTTACCGCCGCGCCGTCCCTTATAGTTCTGAGGGTCTGGAAACTGCCTGTGACTATTTCTTCGCCCACTTCCAGATTTTCCAAAACTTCAATTTCGGATTCGCCGGTAATTCCGGTTTTAATGTCCCGGAAGCGCGCGGCTCTATTATTTTTGTCGATTACAAAAACCCCTTCAAGTTCCTTCTTTTTGTCCTTATCGTCGCTGCCGGAAGCCGATGAAGACGCCAGGGAAGCCCGCGCCTGTTCAAACGTCGGCGGATTGTATTTGCCGTTTTCCTCGACGGTAACATCACGCACCGTAAGAGCCTGAATCGGGATTGACAACACGTTTTCGCGGGTGTCGGTCGTGATATCGCCGGTGCAGGACATTCCCGGCCGGAGTTTCGGCGAAGGATTTTTAAGCGTGACGATCACCTTGAAATCTCTTGCTTCCTGTGAAACGCCGGAGGACTGAATCGGGCTGTTGCCGATTTCCGTTACTTCTCCTTCAAATACGTCGTTCGGAAGCGCGTCTATCCTGACTTCCGCGATGTCGCCCAGCGTAAGATTCACAATGTCGGTTTCATCCACTCTCAATTCGGCCTGAATGACGCCCAGATTTGCGATCGTCATCAGCGTGGCCTGAGGATTGCTCATAATGCCGGGTTGAGCGCGCTCCCCTTTTTCCACATTCAACTGCGTGACGACGCCGTCAAGCGGAGAAAAAAGAGTCGTCTTTTCAAGCTGGTTGCTGGCCTGCCTCAACCGCGCCATGGCGGCTTTGGCGTTCGCCAGGCGGGCTTCCGCAGACGCTTTGTTCTGGAGAATGTTGTTGCGCGAGACCACTACCTGCTTTTCAACCTGCGACAACTGGGCTTTTGACACCTCGAGCCGGGATTCAGCGGATTTCAGATCAAGCTGCGCTATTTCGTAATCATCGCGCGAAATCAAGGCGTCTTCGTAAAGAGATTGCCTGCGCCGGAAACTGCTTTCCATCCGCTCATAATTGTTTTCCGCCTGTGTGAGTTCCACGCGCGCGGAATGGAGCGAAGCTTCGTCCCGCTGAAGATTGGCTTCGGCGTTCATGATCAGAAATTCCTGGGCGCGCACATCCGCCTGCGCGGATTCGAACTGGGCGTTGCTGGAATCCCTTTCCGCTTCGGTCTGGACGGGATCAATGCGCAGTAGGATATCGCCGCTTTTTACCGAAGCGCCTTCCCGAACAAGCAAATCCGTGATAATGCCGGCGATCTCCGACTGAAGGTCAACAAACTCCTGGGCTCTTATCTCGCCGCTCGCGGTAACTTTGGAAACCAGCACATCCTTGCGTTTTACCGCGGATGTTTGTACCGTTACGACGTTCTTGCGTCCGGAGCTGATGATGCTCAGAACCACGATTAACAGAAAAAGCGCGGCTCCGACAAAAATCCAGATTTTCTTGCGTTTAGCCATGTATCTCCGCCTCCTTGGGGCGACAGCGAATATTACGTGTTACTGTGGAGAAAAGTTTCATCTTTCGTTAAACTAAAGCTTGTTAAAAATATTATCAGGGAGCAGCCAGATGCCTGAATCGGAAATCAGACCTCTTTTGAAACGCCTTGGCGAGTCCATCAGCGAGACATTGACGAATTCGCCTGAAATCCACAATTGCATCCGGGAAATCCGGGATGCCGGGTATGAAGTTTTTCTCGCCGTCGAAACAAAAATCGGTTTTTGTTCGGCAAACGATGAAAACCATAAAACCGACGTTTGTGAAAATGAAACCCCGGCATCCCTGAACCTGACGGAATACGACATTAACTTCTTGAAAACATTGAAGATAGCCATTAGCTGAGCTTCAGGAAATC
Organism: Acidobacteriota bacterium; assembly: GCA_031254095.1. GTDB lineage: Bacteria > Acidobacteriota > UBA6911 > UBA6911 > UBA6911 > UBA6911. Next base: position 1,025 of record JAIRVC010000374.1, on the reverse strand, counting down.
ACTTTTATACGTATCATTTCGGGCACTGTCAGACGTCGGCTTTTCGATTTCGCCCATGTTGCATTGTCCCTCAAAAAAAGCGCCGGATTCGATAATAATGCAGGGCGAGAATATCTCTCCCTGAACCTTTCCTTCTTTGTGTATTTCGACCCGTTCGGAGGCGCGGATTGTGCCCTGAAATTCTCCCTGAATGGAAATTCTGCGAACCTCGGCCTCGGCTTCGATCCTTCCGGTCGGCCCGATTTCAAGCAGGGCGTCCGCGCGAATCTTTCCTTTTACAACACCGCCGATATACACCCTTTTTGAAAAATTAAAATCTCCCGACAGCTCAACGCCTTCGCAGATCTGGCTGCCGCCATCATTCGACGATTTTCCTTTTAATAATCCCATAGGCCAAACAACTCCGTAGTAGTGTAGATTTTGAACAGTTGGAGGTTCCCTTACTACCTACTTTCGATGAGTTCAAAAATACGCATTAAATCCTCGTGGCTGTAAAAATGAATACGGATTTCTCCTGAGTTTTTTACTTTGGTCACAATCTCCACTTTGGTTCCCAATGCGAGCCTCAAACGATTTTCCGCCGACGCTTCATTTGGATCCTGAACCTTTGGCGGGCGCGGCAGTTTTTCCCGATGAAGGTTTTTTGCCTGACGCTCCGCTTCCCGTACCGACCAGCCTTTTTCCAGAATGGTTTCAGCAAGACGCAGCATTTCCGTCGTCGTTGCGCCGGACGCCAAAAGCGCGCGGGCATGACCGGCGCTTATTTTTCCTTCGGAAACCAGCCGGCTTATGGCGGGCGGCAGTTTCAGGAGGCGTATGGAATTGGCAACCGTGCTGCGATCTTTGCCCAGACGTTCGGCTATCTGTTCCTGCGTCTGTCCGGTTTCCTCCATCAGGTTCTGATACGCCTGCGCTTCTTCCATCGGATTTAACTGTTCGCGCTGGATGTTTTCCACCAGCGCCAGTTCAAGTATCTGGTCGTCGGGAATTTCCCGCACGAACGCCGGGATTTTCAGAAGCCCGGC
>JAIRVC010000362.1 GCA_031254095.1 Acidobacteriota bacterium | reverse complement strand
TCCCATGCGCCCGAAAAAGCCTCTGACGCTGAAGCGGCGGCGGTTTTACAAAAACGGCGTTCGTCATCCGGTAATGTAATTTTGTATGCGAAGGAGGCGTTTCTTCGGAGCCCGTGCCGGCTTTACCGGGCGATATCCAGATTTCTCCAAATACGCGGTGTCCATTATTGAAAATCAAACGTCCATAATTGAACATATTTTGATAGGTTCAATTTTTTGGATATTTTCTGCAACTCTTTATTATACAATATATTAATACAATATTTCCTTGTTGGAGCAATTATTGCGTACATGATAAATTCGGGGTGTTTTTGAAGCGAACGGCGATTGCGTCCGGCGGCGGTTTTATAAAAACGGCGTTCGTTATCCGGCAATGTAATTTTGTATGCGCAAGGAGACGTTATGAAAGCGTTTGGTTTTGAATTCAGGCAGGCCGCAAGGCGCGTGTTTACGTGGAAGCAGACGGGCGCGGTTCTGATTCCGGCAATCGGCCTCGCGCTTGCGACAATAATGTTCGCCGTGGGCTGGAGCTATTCGTCGCTCTCGCTGCCGTACAAAGACGCCGACCGGCTGGTAATTGTCGGATATGTGCCAATGCGGGCCGGCGGAGGCGCTTCTCCTGCCCCTGGCGTTTCTTCGGAACCCGTGCCGGTTTTACCGGGCGACATCCAGCCTTTTTTCGACTGGAAAGAACGGAAAGATGTCTTTACCGATGTCGCCGCAACGCGGAATCATTATCCGTCTGCGTCAAGCGAAATTATGATTGTCAGGACGCCGACAGGGAATTTACAGCTTGGATTATTGGACGCCACCGTCAATTTTTTCGATGTGCTTGGCATATCTTTTCCGGGCATTCAGGCGTGGAAGGCTTCACTGGGATCGCAAGCGCCGCTTTCTGTGACGCTTCCCAATAAAACCGGCGCGGAAGTTTTTGCCCATCCTGAGATCGGAGAGATATTTCAAACGCATGATGGCAAAAACATCGCGGTCAATGGGATATTGCCGGCAAATTTCGTGCCGCCCGCGGGCGGGATCGGCGAAAACGGCGTTGTTCCTTTTGAGCCAAAACGCGGCGATGCCGGCATAATCAGACTGCAAAATGGAGCTATAGCAACAATGTCCTTCCACGTTATTGGCCGCCTCGCTCCGGGCATGACGCCGCAGCTTGCCGAACAGATATTGGTTTCGGTTTCCGGCGGCGAAATACAGGTAGCTTTGACGGGAGGAGGGAAATACCGGCTCGCGGTGCGGCCGGTTGTGGATATCATAGCCAAACCGTCGCAGCCGTTTGTGTGGGGAGCGTGGGCGCTCGGCGCGTTGACGCTGATATTGTGTACGGCGAATCTGGCCGGACTGCTGCTGACGCGCTGCGTATTCCATCTCCGTGAATACGCCATGCGTTCAGCGCTTGGCGCGCGGTTTTCCAACCTGTTGCGAATGATGCTGATGGAATTGCTTTTGCTTTCCGCTCTCGCGGCGCTTGTCGCGGCTTATATCGCGCGTATTACGATGCCGGCCATTGCCGAAAGGCTTCCTGTCAAATCGGCGGCGTTCGGACAGCCTGTATTTGGCCGGGAAGCAATAGTTTTTCTGATTATTGCAACGTTGTCTGTTGCCGCCGCGTCCGGCCTGTTTTCGATCATCGCGCTCGCCCGGAATTACTACAAGGGTTTTTCACCGGGAATTTTCGCCGTATTTCACAGCCATCGTATGCCGCGAATTTTCTTGACGGCCGGCCAGACCGCTATCGCGACGGTACTTCTGTGCCTGTCGTGGATGACCGTGCGCGGATACCTCGATATATATTTTCGTGATCCGGGCGTGAATACCAGTGTTCGGATTGTCGGCGTAAGGGTTTCGCCTGGTTTGACGCGGAGCGATTTTGCAATAGACACGCTTGAAGCTCTGCGCGGCGGCGACCCAAACATGCAAATTGGCGTCATCCAGGGAGAAGTGCTTACGAATAGAACAAGTATGCCGTCAGGATACAAGTTACCGGACGGAACCTGGATAAATACTGGTTTTGCAAGAACTTCTCCGGGGCTTTTCCGAATACTGAAAGCGGAAATTCTTGCCGGTCGTGATTTTACGGAACAGGATCGTGACGATGTGGTACTGATCAATGAATCTCTTGCCCGACAAATGGTCGGACAGGTCAGGGAAGCCGTCGGCAAACAACTTGACAATACCAAGCAAACCGTGATCGGAGTTGTTCGCGATTTTCCGGCTGCGTCATGGGACGGCGAAATTTTACCGATGGTTTTCGGACGAATGAGCAGCGGAGGAAGCGTCAATTTCGTAATTCACCCGGACGCGATGGCCCGCGCGGGAAATGTCGAAAGGACGATTCTGCGCTTTGACCCTGACGCGGTAATTACACGGAACGCGAAATGGAGCGATTTGCTTGGCGCGACGGTGCGCGGGCGGACTTTCGCCACTTTCAGCGTAACTCTCTTCGCCGTCGCCGCTATCGCGATTGTTGTAATTGGAATTGTCAGTACGGTGACGTTCATCGTCGCGCGGCGCAAGCGCGACATCGCCATTCAGATCGCAATCGGCGCTCCGTCTATCCGGGTCTGCTGGTTTGTCGTGAAAGACATGGCGATAGCGGGGGCAGCAGGCGCTTTGATCGGCGGCATGGCAAGCTGGTGGGCAGGAAAAGCCGTGGCGCATTACATCTACAACGGCGAAAAATATCAGAATCTTACGGGGCTGGCGATTGCGGTTGGCATTATGCTGGTAATTATCGCGGCGGCGGCGCTGCTGCCCGCGCTACGCGCCCTGCGGATAGAGCCCGGCCGCATCCTGAATATGGAGTAGAGGCGACCGCCCACGGTAGCCCGCGTGTTTTTGATTTTGGATTGTGACTTACGAATTTATGCGCGGTTGCTTCAAAAAAGGTTCGCGGCGGCTCGCAATGTGATTGCGCTTTTTGCTTTTGCAATTTCAGTTCCGGCACAAGTCGCCGCGCCGCCTCGTTTTCAGGGGTCGGCGGCGGCGTTTGCGTCATCAGGATTTTTCGCAGCGTTTATTTCAGCAGCATATTTTTGTAAAACTAAGAAACGAACCGCCATAAAATACCCGGCTTAATGCGCGAGCTTTTTGATCTCGTCGAAAGAAAGGCCGGTTGCCTTGATAATGGTTTCCGCGGGCAACTCCAGTTCGAGCATATTCCGTGCGATGGTAAGCACAGACGCCTTTTCACCCTCGGTTCTCCCCTCGGTTCTGGCGGCATGAAGTCTGACAAGTTCGTAATCGCGGGCTTTCATTTCGGCTTCGTATAACATTCGCGCGTGTTCGTCTTTGGAAAGTTTCATGACTCTGGCAGCGGCTTTTTCAATAGCCGGGCTTGCAGTTGCGACCATTTCAAGTTCCTCCTTCGTTTCGGCGCGCAGAAAACGCAGCCAATGCCACAAGTATACATCAGGGGTTTCGGGAATTTTAGGTAGTTCAAGTGTACGAATTTCAAGAAT